>JBJESC010000150.1:0-3691 GCA_051882615.1 Oscillospiraceae bacterium | reverse complement strand
AGAATTTGCGATATTCTGAAATTCTCGGAGATAACGCTCGCGTTGCTCCCGATTTCAGCGGAGAGCTCGCGGGTAATGCGCTCAATCTCCGCCTGCTCACGCGCTTTGAGAATTCGTATCTCATTATTCGCTTCAACAACGGAAATCGGCTCAACGAAGAACGTCTGACCGGTAGCCGACGTATCGTGAACCAGACCGGGAACGTCGTTTTTATGCTCGCTGCGCACGGGGAGAACGTATCTTCCGTCACGCATTGTGACAACCGCGTCCTGCAAATACGAACGGGTGGTCTTGCTCTTGAGCATACCGTCAAGCTGCTCACGAATGTGCAGTCCCTGACGGGTAATACGCTTACGGATAGAAGCCAGCTCCGCAGAAGCCGCGTCCGCCATCTCTTCCTCGGAGATAATGCTCATCGAAATCCGCTGCTCCAACGCCTTAATCGGCACGAGAGCGCGGAAATACTCGGAAAGCGAGCTTTCGATATTCTCACACTGCGAGAACCAATCGCACAGCATTGCAGTTTCGCGGAGCACAGCCGCCGCGTCCAGCAGCTCACGGAAGGACAGCATACTGCCCGTCTGAGCGCGTTTGAGCGAGCCGGAAATATCCTGTATCTTACGGAAATGCGGAGTACCGAACTTCGCGGAAAGAGTGAATGCGTCGTTCGTTTTGCCCAGCTCTTCCTTTATTTTGTCAAAATCGCGAAGCGGCTGAGTTTTCAGCGCCTTTTCGCGGCAGTAATCGCTCACCGTTTCGTTCGCGAGGAGTTCAAGAATTTTATCCAACTCCAGCTTTTTATAGTATTTGTTCATAGTGTTTATCCTCAAATTAAACAGGCTTATATTCTAACGCTTTTATAGTAGTCCAATGCGGGGAAGCTGCGCTCCACCTTATCCAGAAAATAACGCTCGCAGATTTCGCCCAGCTGCTCTGCACCCGCAGCGGAAATCCCAAACTTAAAGCACTTCTCCAACGGCGAAAACGTTATGTTCCGCATTGCGAAAAGCGTTTCGGGAAGCAATCTTACCGCGTTCTGTACATACAGGCAGTCCGCACAGATAAGCTTCGCCTTGTCGGGAAGGAAATACATTCCGCCCTCGCAGTCGTAAGCGCCGCAGTTATCACAGGCGACTAGGTTAGGGGCAAAGCCCAGCTCTCTGCAAAAACGCAGCTCGAATCCCGCCTTCACGGCGGCAAGCGAGCAGTCCTCCGTCCGACAATTCAGCACCTCGTAGAGCGAAATCGCAAGGAAGCGCACCATACTGTCCGAGTTATCGTTTCGCTCGCTCTGAGCCTGCTCCGAGGAGATACAGTACCTCACCGCCTGAGCGAAATATGAAGCCAGCGCCAGCTTTTCAATATCCTTGCCCAAATCGTGAAAGCTGAACTTCGGCTTTGCGGAATTGACGGTATACCTCAGCCCGTTCTTGCTCATACAGAACGTAGAATACGAGAACAGCGCCGCCGATGACATAACCGAGCTTTGGAGCTTCTTCACACCGTGAGCCTTAGCCTCCACAATCCCCTGCTCGTCAGTGAGAATATCTATAAAGCAGCCGCTGTCGCCGACATCGCGCCGCCCGACTACAATTCCCTCGTAAGTTACAAGCATAGTATCTCCGTTTTTTCAAAAAGCCTTTAATCACAAAAAGAGCGCCCGCAAGGAGCGCACTTCAGATATTCCGATTTAACCGAGCAAATCACGCACAGCGCCCAATCAGCGCATATACTCACGCCAATCGAGGTCGCCGCGTTCAAGCGAGTGAATAAGAGCCTCGGCGGTTGCGATATTCGTTGCAAAAGGGATATTATGCACATCGCACAAGCGCAGAATGTTGACGTCATTCGGCTCGTGAGCCTTTGCATTAAGCGGGTCACGGAAAAACAACAGCAGGTCAATCTCGTTGCAGCTGATGCTGGAAGCCAGCTGCTGGTCTCCACCCTGAGAGCCGCTCAGAAACCTCTGGATATGTAACCCCGTAGCTTCCGAAACAAGCTTTCCGGTCGTACCGGTAGCGCAAATATTATATCTGCTCAAAACACCGCAATATGCAATGCAAAACTGAACCATAAGCTCCTTTTTTGAATCGTGCGCGATAAGAGCAATGTTCATAAGGCAAAACCCCTCTTCCTAGCCAAAAAATCGGTATGTAAACGCCGGGATAAAAACAACGCCTTGATTAGTCCTTGATTGTAAGCGGAACTTCCTGTCCGTCTATTCTCTTTGCGATAGCGGTATAAGCCTTGTATCCACCGCAGGTAACGGGCAAAGGCTCGCCCTTAGAACCGCAAATCTTGATATTCACATCTTCGGGAACAACGCCGATGAGCGGAATTCCGACTGTGTCCATAACCTCGTCGAGGTCGTAAACGGTATCCTCCTCAGCAAATCTGGGGCTTACCTTGTTGATTACAAGGCGCTGATTGATACAGTTTTTGACATACAGGAAGTCAGACAGCATCTGACCGTCACGAACGCATACCGCGTCGGGCGTGGTAACCATAAGGATGAGGTCGGCAGCCTTAATAACGCTGAAAACCGAGCTTCCCACACCTGCCGTATCAATGATTATGTAGTCAAAAAATTCGCGCATTTCCTCGCAAACGCCCATAATCTTCTCGGGGTTAATATCAATAAAGGGGTTTCTCGTAGCGCACACCAGCGAAAGGTTAGGAACTCTGTCAACCTTTGTTGTTGCGGTAAGAATGTCAATTTCTCCCTCAAGATATTCTCCGATATCATGCTTGACCTTGTCCTTAATGCCAAGCATTATATCAAGGCAGCGCAGACCAAAGTCCAACTCTACCAGCAGCGTCTTATGACCGAGCGACGCAAGTCCTGTTGCGACATTTGCGGAAGTAGTAGACTTACCTGTTCCGCCCTTGCCTGCTGTTACAGCAATAATCTGAGACATATTCTTCCCCTCTCTGTTACATGCTAAACGCTCACTTGTCCACTATCGGAAGCACTTCCGATACCCCTGAGTGACGCATTTATCGAAGCACAATAAACCTCTAATATATTTTACCACAAAAATGCAAAGATGAAAAGGGCTTTTTAAGTCATTTCACAAAATTCGTTAAATACCTTTAAAATACGACTTGTATTTTTGTGGATTTTTAACAAAACATTCTCTGAAAATCAAAGCCAAGCGGAAGGAACTCCGTTTTCGTCATACTTGGTATAGATTTTTCCCGAAGCGTAAGCGCTTACAATGTTCGCGCCCATACACCACGCCCAGTTTCCGCGCTCAATCATAATACCGAACGCAATTTCGGGATCGTCTGCGGGATAGAAGCCCACCAACGCCGAGTTGAACACCGTTTCCGAAGTCTGCGGCGAACCCGTCTTGATAGCCACGTTGTTGTGTCCTATACCCACGTAGTCGTAAACGTTGAAATAGCCCTCGCCCCTCACCAGAAGCCACGAGGTATCGGCTACCTGCCGCATACCCTCCTTCACATCGGTCATAATGGAGCTCATTCCGGGATAATCCGAGAAGTCCTCCGCAACCACGGGCTCCTTGTCGTAGATTTTCTCCGTGAAATCGTAATTATACACCGACTTTACGATGTGCGGCTCCAGTCGGACGCCCTTATTGGCAAGCGTCAGAGCCTGAACAGCCATATGAAGCGGAGTAAGTCCCGTTTCGCACTGTCCTATTCCCGCCTGAACAATATCGCCCTG
>JBJESC010000149.1:0-3693 GCA_051882615.1 Oscillospiraceae bacterium | reverse complement strand
AGCCAGCTTGTTGCAGCCCATTGATTTCGCAGCGTCGTGGAGCGCTCCTCTTCTCATTTTCGCACAGAGCGAGCAGGGCGACGGCTCTTTGCGAATATCAAAGACAATCTCGCCTATGTCCGTGCGGATAAGTTTATACTCGACATTGAGCTGTTCGCACATTCGTTCAACGGGGGAGTAGTCGGTTTCCACACCGCCGAAGCGCGGGTCGAGGGTTATTGCCGCAAGCTCGAACTTCTTTTCGTAGAAGCGGCGCAGTCCCGCCAGTCCTGCAAGGAGCACAAGGCTGTCCTTGCCGCCCGAAACTCCGACTGCGATTTTATCGCCGTCCTCAATCAGGTCGAATTCCTGACAGGCGCGGCGCAAATATCCGTAGATTTTCTGCATTGTGTACCTCGTTATATTATATAACAGAATAGCTCATAAATTCCGCATTCCGGAGGTCTTTCCAAGCGAATTTTCCGTTCTCGTAAATCACATAGCTGTGGGGAGTGTTCTCCTTGGGAAGAGCCACCGAGCCGATACCAAGACAATGAATACCCTCCACGCACTCCGCTTTCGGGATATGCGTGTGACCGTAGAGCATTACCGCGCCTTTGGGGAGAGGAGGCAGACAGGCGGGATTGTTGTGGTGTCCGTGAGTGAGGAACATTTCCAAGCCGTCCGCATATATAAGCGCGCTGTCCTGAAGCACGGGGAATTCCAGCACCATCTGGTCTACCTCTGTATCGCAGTTGCCGCGCACGCACAGAAGCTGCGTTTTTACTGCGTTAAGCAGCTCGATTACCTTTTTCGGCGCGTGACCTTCGGGGAGGTCGTTGCGCGGACCGTGGTAGAGTATATCTCCGAGCAGGCAGAGCTTATCTGCTTTCTCGTTCTCGAATGCCTCAAGCGTTCCTCTGCACCACAGCTCCGAGCCGTGAATATCGGAAGCGAACATCAATTTCATACTAAGTTCCTCACATCATTTTCATAATAAGCTCCGTGACGAATACTCCCGCACAGGCGCACACCGCGACTGTGAGCAGTCCCCGCTCAAAGAACGCCAGAATTACCGCAACCGCAAAGCCCGCAATCGCACTTATTATTCCGCTTGAACTGTAAAACACGGACGGAATAGTCATCGCAGCAAGCACCGCATAGGGGACGTAGTAAAGAAAATTCATCAGGAATTTAGAGGTGATTTTCTTGCGGAAAGCGGCAAGCGGAATCATTCTGACAAGGTATGTAACCAGCGCCATTACCGCAACGCTTATAAACAGATACAAAACGTTATTCATTTTCAACAGCCTCTTCTCTTATTTCACGCGGGAACAAGAGCGCTCCCAGAGCCGCCGCGATTACCGTGCAGATGATAATGGAAATACCGCCCGAAATAAAGTCGAAAATCGGGATATAATATACCGCACAGCTGAGCGCCGCCGCCGTAAATACCGTGAACAATACTCCCTTGTTTTTCCTTGCGGGAGGTACGATAATTGCAATGAACATTCCGTAGATTGCAATTCCGAGAGCAGATTTCAGAGCTTCGGGGAGAATGCTTCCCAGCAGCGCACCCGCTGCCGTTCCGCCGCTCCAGAACAGGTACGGCAGCAGGATAAGTCCGTACATATATCGGGGCGGGAGGTCGCTGTCCTTGCCCGAAGCCACGGCGAACACCTCGTCCGTCACACAGAACGACACGGCGAGCCTGTGCCATATATTGAACTTGCTGTCCAGCTTCTGCGAGAGCGAAAGGCTCATCAGCGCATAGCGCATATTGATAATAAGCTGCGCCAGAGCCATCTCCACATATCCGCCGCCAGCGGCGATTATTCCTATTCCCGCAACCTGTCCTGCGCTTGTTACGTTAGTTAGCGAAATCAGCACGGCGGTAATGGTGGGTATTCCCATATTTACGGCAGTAATGCCGAATGTAAACGAAACGGATAAATAACCCAGAGCGATTGGAAGTCCGTCCTTCAGTCCGTCACGAAAACGGAGATTTTGTTTCATTGTTTCATCTTCCTTTTTTGAAATACGTTATAATTCTAACATATCTTACGCTTTTTTTCAAGTGGTTTTTAAAAGTTTGCAAAATATATTGCAATTCGGGGCGAAGTGTGTTATAATAAAATGTGTATGCGAGTGTTATGAGGTGATATGTGTGAACGATAAACTGCCGTATTTGCGTGAGAAAGCAAACCGCCTCCCGTTAGAGCCGGGCGTTTATCTGATGAAGAACGAGAACGGCGACATAATCTATGTCGGCAAGGCGAAAGCCTTAAAAAACCGAGTTACCAGCTATTTCCGTTCCAACTCTCAGCACAACACAAAAACGCTCAAGCTTGTGGATAATATCCGCGATTTCGATTTTATCGTAACACGGAGCGAGCTGGACGCGCTTGTTCTGGAATGCTCGCTTATCAAGCTGCATCAGCCGAAGTACAATATTCTCCTGAAAGACGATAAGGGCTACAACTATATAAGGGTGACGCGGGAGGATTTTCCGAGGATAACCTACTCGCTGAATACAAACGATAAGAATTCCGACTATATAGGTCCTTTCACAAGCGGCTTTACCGTAAAGCAGGCGGTAGAGGAAGCGAACGCTATCTTTATGCTGCCCACTTGTAAGAAGAAATTCCCGCGCGATTTCGGCAAGGAACGCCCGTGCTTAAATCACCACATCAAGCGGTGTATGGGCGTATGCGAGGGCAAAATTTCCTCCGAAGAATACAAGAAAATCATCGCAGAAGCGATTGAATATCTCAAAGACGGAAGCAAAGCCTCCGTTGCCGAGCTCACCGAGCAGATGGAACAGGCTGCGGAAAATCTGGAGTTTGAGAAAGCGGCTCGGCTGCGCGACAGAATTGCGGCTATAACAAGGCTTACCTCTCAGCAGAAAATACTCGACTATAAGCAGGAGTACGACATAATCGGCGCGGCTCAGAATGTCGGAATGGCAAGCGTTGCGGTGATTAAGTACCGCGGCGGGCGGCTTATCGACAAGGAGAACTTCTTCCTCGGTGAGGAATATGACGACTCCGAGATGCGGCGCGATTTCCTCCTGAGCTACTATTCGGAAAGCGAGGACATTCCTCACGAAATCTACGTTGACGAGGAGTTCGAGGATATGGATTTGCTTGCCGAAATGCTTCGGGACAGGGCAAATCACGCTGTAAAATTCGTTGTTCCGCACAGGGGAGAGGGAATGGCGCAGATTATGCTCGCTAAGAAGAATGCGGGCGAGTATCTTGCTCTGAAAGTGGGACGAACCGCAAAGGAAATCTCAGCTCTGGAGGATCTCAAGACGCTCCTCGGACTTGAAAAAGTCCCCAACATCATTGAAAGTTACGATATTTCAAACTTCGGTGAAACGGGTGTAGTCGGAGGAATGATAGTCTATCGCAACGGCAGACCGTTCAAGCCGTCGTATAAGCGTTTTAGTATCAAAACCGTGGTGGGACAGGACGACTATGCGTGTATGCAGGAGGTTCTGCGCCGCAGAATGACGCGGTATATTGAGGGTGACGAGAGCTTTGCTCCGCTCCCCGATTTGATACTGCTGGACGGCGGCAAGGGACATATTAAAGCCGTTTCCGAGGTGTTGGACGAGCTTAAAATCGACGTTCCGTTGTACGGGCTTGTAAAGGATAGCAAGCACAGAACACGCGCGATTGCAAAGCAGGGCGGGGAAAGTGAAATCAAGTC
>JBJESC010000148.1:0-3696 GCA_051882615.1 Oscillospiraceae bacterium | reverse complement strand
AAATTGTAACTGGACGCGGAAACCTCAGCTTTACGACAATTAACCTACCTCGTCTGGGAATTGAGTCGAATAAGGATATAAGCCTGTTCTATAAGAAGCTGGATAATATGATGGATTTGGTGTTTGACCAGCTCCTGAAGCGTTTTGAGATACAGTCCCGCAAAAAGGTGAAGAACTATCCGTTCCTGATGGGACAGGGAGTTTGGATTGACTCCGAAAAGCTTTCCGATGATGACAAGGTTGGCGAAATACTCAAGCACGGAACACTCTCAGTGGGCTTTATAGGACTTGCGGAATGTCTGATTTCTCTTATCGGTGTTCATCACGGTGAAAGCGAAGAGGCTCAGAAGCTTGGTCTGGAGATTGTTTCTCACATGAGAGCGAAAGCAGACGCAAAATCCGAGGAGACGGGGCTGAATTTCAGTCTCCTCGCTACTCCCGCCGAGGGACTTTCCGGACGATTTATTGCTATTGACAAGAAGCGCTACGGCGAGATAAAGGGCATTACCGATAAGGATTACTACACCAACTCTTTCCATGTGCCCGTATATTATAATATCAGCGCATTTAAGAAAATCAAGCTTGAAGCGCCCTATCACGCTTTTACAAACGGTGGACATATCAGCTATGTTGAGCTTGACGGCGACCCGCTGAAGAATCTTGACGCATTTGAGCAGATTGTGCGCTATATGAAGGAGCAGGGAATAGGCTACGGAGCGATTAACCACCCGATAGACCGTGACCCATGCTGCGGTTTTACAGGCATTATTGATGATGAATGCCCCAAGTGCCATCGTCACGAGGGTGAGATTGTTGAAGACAGAATTCAGCGTCCGAAAAGATTTATGAATTCCGATAAATAAATTCGGAAGAGGCGATAATAATGAAATTGAATATTGCGGGGACGGTTTGCGAGTCGTTGGTTGACGGTCCGGGGCTCAGGTATGTTGTATTTGTGCAGGGCTGTCCGCATCGGTGCGAGGGCTGTCACAATCCCGAAACCCACTCATTCTCCGGAGGAAAGGCGGTTGACATCGAGCAGCTGTTCTCGGAATGTATGGAGGACCCGCTTCATAAAGGCGTGACGTTTTCGGGCGGAGAGCCGTTCTGTCAGTCGGAGGGGCTTTATGCTCTCGCGTTAATGTTCAAGGAACGCGGCCTGCACCTTATGTGTTACAGCGGTTGGACGTTTGAGGAACTGCTTGCGAAGTCTAAAACCGAGGAGTATGTTGGAAAGCTGCTTTCAGTAATCGATATTCTGGTAGACGGCAGGTTTATTCCGGAGGAACGCTCGCTTGCCTTGAGTTTCCGCGGAAGCAAAAATCAACGCCTTATTGACGTTCCGAAAAGCCTTTCCGAAAATAAAGTCATAACGATTGATTTGTAACTATTTAATTGTACTATTCATCTCAGCAAGGGAGCGATAACAATAAGTTTACTAAAAAAGATTGCCGCAGTTTTTACGGCGGCTGTAATATCGCTTTCTTTCACCGCTTGCCGCGATGACGGAAGAAATGCGGTATTCAAATATATCATCTCTGATAATCCCAAAACGCTTGATCCACAGCAAGCCAACGAACTGAACTCCAACACTATCATTGAGAACGTTTATATGGGACTGATGACAGTTAATGCAGACGGTACGGTGGGGTGCGGGGTTGCGGAAAGCTATATGGTTTCCGATGACGGCTTGCAGTATTTCTTCAACCTGCGTCAGGACGTGTTCTGGACGAGCGTCGGCGGGTTCACCGCCCAATGTACCGCGAAAGACTTCGTGTACGGTTTCAAACGTCTGTTTGACCCGCTTGTTAAAGCGCCTCGGGCAAGCGATTACTTCTGCATAAAGAATGCCGAGGCAGTCTATTCCAACGACTTGTCTCCCTCCTCTCTTGGCGTAAAAGCCGAGGGCGATTTCCAGCTTCTTATTACGCTGGCTTATCCCAACCCACGCTTTCTTGCAATGCTCGCAGAGCCGCCCGCTATGCCGTGCAACGAGGAATTCTTCAATACCACGCACGGGAAGTACGGACTGTCGGCGGAGTGCACAGCTTCAAACGGCGCTTTCTATGTCCGAGGCTGGAGCTACGACCGATATTCCTCCTCCGACGTCAATAACGTCTTGCTGAGCAGAAATTCGAAGAATGCTCCTTATCACGATATTTGTCCTTCGGGAGTTAATTATTTTATTGAGGATAAGGAAAAGTTTATCAGCGAGTTTACAAGCGGGTTTTCAAGCTGCGTTTCTGTTTCAAATGACGAATTATCGAATATAAAGGGCGATAAATATACCTCGCTGGAATTCTGCAATGTAACCTGTGGATTGGTCTTCAATAAAAGCTATGAGCTATTCAGACACGAAAATTTTCTGATGGCGATGTCACAGCTGATTAACCGTGACGAGCTGAGGACTGCGCTTCCCGATTTTGAGATGGCGCAGGGGATTGTTCCCAAGCAGGTTCTGTCGCGTGATAAGACCTATCGTGAGACGGTAGGCGATTCCGTAATTCCCGAATACAATCCTGAAGCGGCAAGGGCGCTCTTTGCCGAGGAAAAACCTAAACTAAGCGCAAACCTGTTTACGGGAGCAAGGGTTATCGTCAATAACGAAGCCGCCGCAAATGCGGTGTCGTATATTCTTCAGGAATGGCAGAGGGAATTCGGCTTATACTGTGTTCTGGAGCAGCTTAGCGACAGTCAGTTCAACGACCGTCTCCAAAGCGGAGAATATGAGGTTGCGGTGATAGAGCTCTCCGGAAAGTATAACAGTGCTGCTGCTTACCTTGAACAATTTTGCAGCGGAAACTACGCTAACTATTCGGGCTTTGTGAGTATGGACTTTGACAAGCGGATGAATGAGGCTAATGAGGCGGCTGACCCAGCAGAGTGCGATAAGCTATTCAAGCAGGCAGAGCAGATGCTCATTGATAAATGCGCATTTATTCCGCTTTACTACAAGAACGAGTATTTCCTTGTATCCGAGGATTGCAGCGACATAATCTATAATCCCTTTTCTAAGACTGTAAATTTCATCAGCGCGAAGAAAAAATGAACTCAGCCCGAACCATTCAGTAGGTTCGGGCTTTGTTTACTGTTATTTGTTTGATTTATGTTCTACTGCGAGGATAGGGTACCCGTCAATATACGGCTTTACCATGTCGGGATGTTTGTCTGCCTCCGAGAACAGCTTTTCAGCAAATCCTTTCCGATTGACAAATTCCGAAAGCACATTGAGCGGTAAATCCGAGACAGAGTGACATACGGGCGAGAGGGTGATAACCCTGAGGTTACCGAGCTTGTTTACACGGAAGGGCCAGATACTGCAGTCGAACGGCTTTAATTCTCCCAACATACACCCGTTTTCACCGAGAGCAGGGCAGTAAACTACTTTCTCTCCGTCAAACTCCATATCGAATACATATTCGTTTCCGCGAGGGGCAAGGGCTGTTCCCAGTTTGCTTTCGACTTCACCGCGATTTTCCGAGTATATAAGCGGAATTTCCCACTTGTCGCTTTCATCAAAGCCGCAGCAAACTCTGCATTCTTTGCAGGTTTGCGAGTTTAAAATTTCTTTAAGCATTTTTCTCTCCTATAATTAGTTTCTATCAACTATTATACTTGATTATTTGCGTGATGTCAAGAAGTAAATGGAAATAGCTGTAAAAAAGGAATGATAATCAACAAAACTTTCACATATTT
>JBJESC010000147.1:0-3727 GCA_051882615.1 Oscillospiraceae bacterium | reverse complement strand
TGAGCAGCTCGAAATGTATGGACTTGATTGTGACGGAATGACTAAGAAGCTTTTGGAAAAATAACCTGATATGAGACTTGATTTGTATTTGTCGGAACACGGATTGTGCAAAAGTCGTTCCGCTGCACAGAGTATAATAAGCAGCGGCGGCGTGCTTGTCAACGGGAAAGCCGCAGCAAAAGCGTCAATGAGCGTTTCCGATGAAGATGAGATTGTAATTGCTGAGGAAGCAAGACCTAAATATGTCGGACGCGGCGGTTTGAAGCTGGAAAAAGCTCTGGATTATTTTAAGATTGACGTAAGCGGCGCGGTTTGCGTTGACATCGGAGCTTCTACGGGCGGATTTACGGATTGTATGCTTCAAAACGGCGCTGCGAGAGTGTTTGCGGTTGATGTCGGGCGCGACCAGCTTGACGAAACGCTCAGGAGCGATTTTCGCGTGACGTCGCTTGAGCAGACGGATATACGCGATTTCTCAATCGGTGATTATGGTGTTGACGCGGCGGATTTTATCGGAACGGACGTATCGTTCATCTCGCTGCGGCTTATTCTTCCGCATATTTACAGGCTGCTCAAGAACGGGGGAATGGCTGTGGCGCTTATAAAGCCGCAGTTTGAAGCTGGACGGAGCAACCTTACAAAGAACGGAATAGTGCGAAGCGAAAAAGTACGTCTTGAATGTGTGGAGGATATACGTTCTTATGCCGTTCAGAACGGATTTGACGTGATTGGAATAACTCAGTCGCCAATTCTTGGCGGCAGCGGAAATGTTGAATATCTTTTAGGACTTGTGAAAAAGGGGAAGTAAGTATGAGTGTATTGATAGGCTGCAATTTTACCAAGGAGGGTGCTACCCAGCTCTGTGCGGATATTTGCACGCTGCTGAGAATAAATGGATTTCCTACATTTGTAACGGAAGAATATGCGGAATATGCAAAGAAGATAGGTGCAAAGGTGGTATCTACCCCCGGAATTTGCAGCTCTATTGTTACTGTTGGCGGCGATGGTACTATTCTGAAATGGGGCAAGCTTGCTGCTGAGTATGATTTGCCGCTGCTGGGTGTTAATATGGGACGTTTGGGATTTATGGCGGCTGTGGAACCGAAAGATATCAAGCGAATTCCTGAGATTTTACTCAGTGATTTCATCACAAGCAACCGAATGATGATGGATTGTAAGCTGTATCGCAGCGGTGAGAAAATTTATACTGCTACCTGCATAAATGATATAATAGTTTCGAGAAGCAGCGTTTCCAAGCTTCCGGAATACTCGGTTTACTGCGGAGATACCCTGGTGTCAAAGCAGCGTGCTGACGGTGAGATTTTCAGCACGCCAACAGGTTCGACAGCGTACTCGCTCTCGGCAGGCGGCCCTATACTTTCGCCTGATATGGAATGTATTGAGTTTACTTCGCTGTGCCCTCATTCGCTGTTTAATCGTCCGATGATATTCTCGGCAGATCAGATTATCTCGGTACATGTGACGCATTATCAGGACAGTAAGGCTTCGTTCAGCGTGGACGGCGGACACGGTATCCCATTACTTGATGGCGATATTCTCAAAATGACGCGAGCGAAGAAAAAGCTGAAAATAATCGAACTGGAAAGCGGATTTTTCGGAGCGGTGCTCGGAAAGCTGATGCAGCCGCTCAAATAAAGGGAGAGTAGTATGAACAAGAAGCAGCGGCAGAGTATGATACTTAAAATAATCTCTCAGAATGAAGTGGAAACACAGGCTGACCTTCGTCAGCTTTTGCTGGAAAAGAGGGTTTCCGTCGGACAGCCAACACTCTCGCGCGATATACGCGAACTGCGGCTTGTAAAGCGAGTGTCGGACAACGGTGTGAATTGCTACTTCTTTGAGGAAGAGAAATCGCTTGACTATAACAGACTGTTTGCCCAGTCGGTTATATCAATGGATTACGCACAGAACATAGTCGTGCTGAAATGTCACCCCGGACTTGCAAATGCCGCCTGTAAAGTTGTAGACGAGCAGGGGTTCAAGTCGGTAGTTGGAACAATTGCGGGTGATGACACCGTTTTTGTTGTCACGAAGACGGAGAATTTTGCTATTTCGCTTTTGTCGCAGTTTAAAAAGCTTATGACCGATATTTGATTTCGTCACGGAAAGGGAAAAGGAATGTTACGGGAATTGTCAATTGAAAATCTCGCGGTTATCGAAAAGGCGTGTGTGCATTTCGGAGATAACTTTAACGTGTTCACGGGTGAAACGGGCGCGGGAAAAAGCATACTGATTGGCGGTATTAACGCAATTCTCGGACAGCGTACCGCCAAGGACATGGTTCGCACGGGAGCGCAGAAAGCGGTCATTACGGCGCTGTTTGACGAGCTTTCCGAAGAGGTGTCGGAAACGCTTCGGGAGCTTGGGCTTGAAGCAGAGGAAGAACTGCTTCTGTCTCGTGAGATATTTGCCGACGGAAAGAGTACAGCCCGTATTAACGGAAGAACAGCAACCGTTGCTATGCTGAAAAGTATCGGAACCCTTCTGGTTGACGTGCACGGTCAGCATGAGAACAGAATTCTGGTTTCCAATGACAATCAGCGTGATATTCTCGATAAGTATGGGAAAATCACGGATAAATACGCACCTTACAGAGAAGCGTTCAAGGAGTTTGCGGGCGTTTCCAAGCAGCTTAAAACGCTGATTGAGGACGAGAAAAACCGTGAATTTAAGATTGAGCGTCTGACTGCCGTCATTGATGAGCTGTCGGGATTACAGCTTGAAAAGGGAAGCGGCGAAAGGCTTGAACAAGAGCTTGCGCAAATGCAGAACAGGGCGAAAATCAGCAAGGCTGTGTGGAACGCATACTCCTGTTTTAACTCGGAGAATGAAGCGGCGGCTTTAGATTTGCTTCAGAGCGCGGCAAGCTCTCTTCTCAGGATTGCAGACGTTGAACCGAAAGCGGCAGCGCTCGCGGACAGAATAAACGCAATTATTCCCGAAGCGGACGATATAGCCTCCGAAATTTCCATGCTTGCGGGCGATGATGACGAAAACCGCGAGGCGGAGCTTACCGAGCGTGTTTCAGCGCTGAAACACGCTAAGCGCAGGTACGCAATGGAAAGCGATGAGCTGGTGGATTACCTTGAGCAATGCAAGGCGGAGCTTGCGGAGATTTCTGGCGCGGATTCCAAGATTGAAGAGTTGACGCAGAAAAAGCACGAGCTTGCTGAGCGGGTTAAGGCGCTTGCGGAGGAGATTTCGGAGCTTCGCAAAAATGCGGCGGAGAGCTTGTCCGAGGAAATCTGCGAGCAGCTGCGGTTTCTGGATATGCCGAATGTTCGGATAGTATTCGCAGTTAATCCCGATAAAATCACAATAAACGGCAAGGACAGCGTTGAGCTTCTTATTTCCGCAAACGCGGGAGAGGAGCTTCGCCCGCTTAACAAGATAGCCAGCGGCGGCGAATTGTCGCGTATTATGCTTGCGATAAAGAGCGTGCTTGCGGAGAACGATAATATTCCGACGCTCATATTCGACGAGGTTGACGCAGGAATAAGCGGACGCGCCGCGCAGAAAGTCGGTGTTAAGCTGAATGAAACCGCGCGTAAAAGACAGGTGCTGTGCATAACTCACCTGGCGCAGATTGCTTCCAAAGCGGATACACACCTGCTGATTGAAAAGCAGACGGAGAATGAGAGAACCTATACACACATTACCGAGCTGGATTACGAGGGCAGAGTAAAAGAGCTTGCCCGCATTATTG
>JBJESC010000146.1:0-3742 GCA_051882615.1 Oscillospiraceae bacterium | reverse complement strand
TCAACAGCAAAAACCGCGATGCGCTTGCATCGCGGTTCTCATTATGTATTGCGAATTTATTTACCGGCGTGATACTTGTCGTAGTTCACCAGCTCGTCAATCAACTGAGGCACCTTTGTGGGAGCGTCCTCGTCGGTAAACTGGCAGGTTCCTACCGCCATGTGTCCGCCTCCGCCGTACTTGAGCATTGTCGAACCGACATTAACGTGAGATGTACGATTAAGGATAGAATAACCAACCGCGCAGGAGCAGCCCTTACCGCCCTTGCCATCGACAATCCAGCAGGAGAGGTTCTGGTCGGGATACAGCGAGTAGATAAGGAAGCGGTTACCCGTGTAAATCGGGTTTACGCCGCGCAAATCGGTGATAATAACATCGCCCTCAACGCGGGTATACTTTGCAACCATATCCTTGAACAGATCTGTCTGCTCATTGTAAAGCTTGATACGCTCCTGAATATCGGGCATAGCAAGGATTTCATCGGTAGTCATATAGGAGCAGCAGTGCAGCAGCTTCTCCATCAGCTGATAGTTGCTTATCGTGAAATTGCGGAAGCGTCCGAGGCCGGTGCGGGGGTCCATAAGGAAGCCAATCAAAATCCAACCCTCGGGGTTGAGAATTTCATCACGGGTAAGGTTTCCGCTGTCCACCTTATCAACCGCAACCATAAGGTCGTCAAAGTTGGGGAAGCGCTCCTTGCCGCCGTAGTATTCGTATATAATGCGCGCACAGCTCGGGGTAATACGGCTCTCGCCCTTATACTTGCCTTTATAACGATTGCGCTCCTCCTCGCTGGAATGGTGGTCAAACCACAATCCGCAGCCTTCCACAAAAGGAACGTTCGCAAGGCAGTCATTCTCGGTTACGGGAACAAGTCCGTCCTGCAAATCCTTGGGATGAGCAAATGTCCAACTGTCCACAACGCCTGCGCACAGCAAAAGCGCACCGCAAGCAAGTCCGTCAAAATCCGAACGGGTAATCAATCTCATTGCCACGATGTAATCACTCCTCAATTTCTAAAATTATACTGCCTATATTATATCATCTTTTACAATGAAAATCAACACCTTTTTTAAAAAAGGCATAAATTATTTTTTTAAAGCAGAATTATTCGTTTTGCTTCTTAACACAATACGATACAGCTTCAGCAAACCAAATAAAACAAGCTGTTGTTTTGCGGCATAGAACACATTCTCAAGCATTGCCGCCGTTTCGCAAACCTCCCCCGAAGTGAATTCTCCCTCGGAGAACGCAATTTTTAAAAGCAGCTCGGAACGCACCGATAGCTTGGTCTTCAAGTGCATATCAACTCGTTTGAAGAATTTCCGCGGCTGTTCACCCACTCTTTGAGTAAAGCCGCACAGCTTGATTATTTCAATGATCTTCGCGTAATGCTCCTCACAGCTTCCGCAGGTGCGTGTATCTTTAAGCGCTTTTTTCGCCTGCTTCTCATATTTTTTTAATAAAGCCGCACCGCAAGCCAATAAAATCGCTATTGTCGTGAATGGAACAGCAATAATCAGGATTATCTTTATTATCTTGTCGTTATTCTTATCCTGAGGTATTTCGGGGGAGTCGCCGGAGGTTGAACTCTCTGCATCACCGCTGCTTTCATCGTCGCTGCTCTCCTCCTCATAATCGCTGCTTTCGTCAGACGATTCTTCGGACGATGAGTTTTCGGGTGTCGAAGGAAGCTCGGGGCGCTCGTTTATTTCGGGAGTATTGCCAAGCTGCGAAGAGCTTGTCGGGTCAAACGTAACCCAGCCGAGCTCGTCAAGATACACCTCAACCCAAGCGTGAAGGTTTTTGGAACGCAGCACCGTGGCTTCCCCGCCGTTCGGTGCTACCACGAATCCCGTGCAATACCGCGCGGGAATTCCCATTTCGCGCAGAATAAGCGTCATTGAGCTTGCATACATAGCGCAATGTCCGCTCTTTGTCACATTCAGGAAGCTGTTAATCGGGTTTTCACCGCTGTTGTTGGTATTGAGAGAATACCTGTAATTGGAACGAAGATAATCCGCCACCTCGCACGCTGTCATATAACGCGCAACAAGCTCCTCTTCCTCCGCAGAGTACAAAGCTGCTTTCTCATCGAATCCACTCTTGCCGATATATTCCCGAATTATCGCCGTATATTCCGCGGGAACGTTGGAATAGGTCTTGTACACATAGCTCCGATAATCCTCCAAAGCCTCGGGATGCCCCGTAAAATAGCTGCCGCTGACTATATCTTCCATTCTGCCATTATACTTCGCCGCTTCGACTGCGCTGCGCAAAGACAGCAGCCCCGCCTCGGCAGCAGAGTTATCCGTATTGGTATAATCGGGAACAAGCGCTGTGCAGCGCACGGAGTTCATCTTGTCGAAGGAAGCGTCAACGCGCTCCACGAAATCTCCGTAAATATTGAACATCTCGTTATCGAAATATCCTATTCCCGACGTGTACGCAGGAAGAAAGATAACCGTAGAATCGCACAGATATTCAATAACAACTTCCGCTTCGGATACCGAACGTTCCTCAACGCCCTCTTCCAAAACATTCTGGAGAACACTCAGCACCAGAAGCTCTACCGGACGATAATACTCCGAGAGCCCACTGTTTTTCCATTCCTCAGGTTCGGCATTTACGGGCGAAGTCCAGCTCTCTCCGTTAAAATCAATACCTATATCGCCGCGCAGATACACTACGGAATTTCCCGCATTTGAAACCTTTAGTATTTCCTGATTTCCGCGGCCCGGATTGGTAATGCTCAGGCTGTACACCTGAGAACTGCCGCTGACCTCGGGATCGGCGAACCAGTCCGAAGCAGGACCTTTTTCAAACGGATTATTAAGCGGAGAATTCTCGCCGAGGCTTATCACAAAATCGTATAACTTGGTATAATCTATTCCCTCGGACGCCGAAAACACGCCACCGACAATTACGCCGAGCGCCGCGAATACCGTCATCGCGTACATTACCACCGCGAAGTATTTGGAGTAGTAAACGGTTCGCATTTCCACCTGCTTGAGGAATGGTGCGCGAGCCAGAGAGTTGGTAAAATTCCGCTCTCCGCGCACATTTGCCTCACGATAGGAGCCGCCAAATCCTCTGCCAACCGCTATACCCTGTCCATACAAAGCGGAAAGCGCAATCGTGCCCATATACAGAGCAAGCGCGGGAATTATCCATGGCGAAAACGTGAACTTCTCGGAAATAAGCACGGGAGTCCACAGCGCAACCCATACAACCAACGACGGGAGAATTTTCGGCTTTGACACCATACACGCTGCGGTAATCATAGAGAAAACGAATATCAACAGCCCGAATCCGAACTCCACGCCCTCGCAGTACATCAGGCTTTGCGGCGTTAGCAAATCAAGATCGTGGTCAACGAGTATTTTACCGGGTACTATCCGCCCGTCCATCAGCAGCCAGAGCGCGTCCGCGAAATAAGAGAGCTTCCCCATAATCACTTCCCGCGAAAACAGCCCTATCAGCGTACCTAGCAGAACTACCGCGGGGATTGCAACACGTTTCTTTACGAACGCGAACAACAACGAAAAGCCTGCCGAAAACAACACGGAGAGCCCCGCTGTCATTAATCGACTAACAGGGAAATTGTATTCGGCAAGCAAAAACATCATTGCGCAAACGCACAGCCCGCTGCACAAAGCAATACGCTCCAAAAGCAGCAGGACGGCATTCGGCTTTTTGGCATAGTACTGGTCGTATACCAGGACTATATCTGATAACGTTG
>JBJESC010000145.1:0-3744 GCA_051882615.1 Oscillospiraceae bacterium | reverse complement strand
CGGAGGCGGCAGCTTCGCTCGCGGCTTGCGCGGCGGTGATGAAGTCCACCGACAAAGCATACTCCGACAAGTGCCTTACTCATGCAAAGCAGCTCTACGACTTTGCGGAGCGCACCAAGAGCGACAGCGGCTACACTATGGCTAACGGCTTCTACAACAGCTGGAGCGGCTTCTATGACGAGCTGTGCTGGGCGGGCTGCTGGCTGTACCTTGCTACCGGAGATAAGTCCTACCTCGACAAGGCGAAAACCTACGAAACCAAGGCAGAGGGCAACTACAAGTGGACTATGTGCTGGGATGATACCTACACGGGCGCGGTGTGTCTGCTTGCGGGAATAACGAACGAACAGAAATACAAAGACAAAATTGAGAAGAACCTCGACTGGTGGACAACGGGAACGGGCGGTGAGCGCGTCACCTACTCCCCCAAGGGACTGGCGTGGCTGGACAGCTGGGGCTCGCTGCGATACGCGACTACGGCGGGATTTGTGGCGGCGGTGTATGCCGACTACGACTGCTGCCCCGCGAACAAGGTGAAAACCTACCGCGACTTCTGCGCTTCTCAGGTGGACTACGCTCTCGGAAGCACGGGACGGAGCTTCGTTGTGGGCTTCGGCACTAATCCTCCCGAGCACCCGCACCACAGAACTGCTCAGGGCTCGTGGGCGGACAATATGAACGAGCCGAACTACCACCGCCACACGCTCTACGGCGCGCTGGTGGGCGGTCCCGACGCTTCGGACAGCTACACCGACAGCGTTTCCGACTTCAACAAGAACGAGGTAGCCTGCGACTACAACGCGGGCTTTGTGGGAGCGCTTGCCAAGATGTACGGCAGATTTGGCGGCGAAACGATTAAGAACTTCGGCGCTATTGAGGAAAAGGGCGAGGAGCTTTATGTCGAACAGCGCGTGAACGCACAGGGCAGCGGCTTCACCGAAATCAAGGCTATGGTCTACAACAAGACCGCATGGCCCGCAAGAGTTACCGATAAGCTTGAACTGCGCTACTTCATCGACCTCTCCGAGCTGTATGAGGCGGGCGGAAGCGCGTCTGACGTTAAGGTTACGATGAACTACTCCATGGGCGCGAAATTCGGCGGAATTTACGAGTGGAACAAGGCGAAGAATATCTACTATGTAAGCATAGATTTCAGCGGCGTTAAGATTTACCCCGGCGGACAGAGCGCATATAAGCAGGAGGTTCAGTTCCGAATGTCCGCCAACGGCTGGAACCCCGACAACGACCCCTCCTACAAGGAGCTTGTGGGAACGAACGGAAGCGAGCTTATCCGCGCTTCGCACGTCGGACTGTACGAGGGCGGAACGCTCGTGTTCGGCACTACTCCCGACGGAAAATCCGCAGGACTTGTAAAGCCCTCGGATAATACGGGCTCTTCGGGCAATACGGGCAATTCGGGTAACACGAGCGGCAACACGAGCAATTCGGGCAATTCGAGCAATACTCAACCCTCTCAGCCGAGCAACTCCAACGCTTCAAGCGGCGGGCTGTCGGTTAGTATGAGCGGCGCTTCGGGCGGAAGCAACACTATCGGCTTCTCGGTTGACGTTAAGAACGGCACGGGCAAGGCGATTGACCTGTCGAAGTTCGAGCTGGACTACTTCTTCACCGCAGACGGGAAGAATGACATCAAGTTCTGGTGCGACCACAGCGCGGCGAGCGGCGACAGCTACACCACGCTCACGAGCAATATCAAGGGAACGTTCAGCGCGGTGAGCGGTACAAACGCCGATACCAAGTGCGCGATTACGTTCACAAGCGGAACTCTCCCCGCAAACGGTACGCTCACAATTCAGGTGAGAATTACCCCCGCAGACTGGTCGAGCTTCAACACGAGCAACGACTATTCCGCAGGCGGCGCGGATAAGCTGTGCATTAAGGTAAACGGAACCAAAACGTTCGGTTCAGAGCCGTAATGCAGGCGATAAAGGCACATCTACTTCGTCAACCCTCTATTGGCAGCCACAAAGGCTAGCCAATAGAGGGTTTCCTCGTATCTGTACCTTTCTCACCTGCATTTAACAAACAAACAAAAGACCTATGGGGCGCGTATCACCTTTGTGGGTGGAGAACCCCCAAGCGGAGATACCCTTTCTGCTCGCGCGGTCGCACCGCGCCCCGCTCACTTTCTCCCCCTTTCCCCTTGGGGGAAAGGGGGCAGGGGGGATAGGGGGAAATAAACCGCCTTTTTCTATCTCCCCCTTGACGAAATTGAGAATTCGTGGTAAAATAAAGTTAAGTATTACTCCCGTGAAAGGAGAAGAAATGAAAGAACGAATTCTGGAATCAAAAGAAAACTATCTCGAAACGATACTTATTCTCCAACAGCGCAGGGGCGAGGTGCGCTCTGTGGATATTGCCGCCGAAATGGGCTTCTCAAAGCCCTCCGTGAGCGTAGCAATGAAAAATCTCCGCGAGGAGGGCTGTATTCTCGTTGACAAGAACGGCTACATCACGCTTACCGAACGCGGCAAAGAGATTGCGGAGCGCGTTTACGAGCGGCACACGGTATTCCTGGAGTGGCTCACGTCGCTCGGAGTACCCGAGAAAATTGCCTGCGAGGACGCGTGCCGTATGGAGCACGACATCAGCGTTGAGAGCTTCGAGGCGATAAAGGCGTTCCTTGAACGGCATAAGGGAAACCTCGCAGAATAACGCATTAACGAAAACAAGGGAGGTGAGCGCATTGAAGCTCATCTGCGTAATTGAGAACACGACAGCCGCCGAGAAATTGTTCCTGGAAAACGGCTTGTCGATATTTGTAGAGTACAACGGTAAGAATTACCTTATAGATACGGGACTGACGGGGAAAGCTGTGGATAACGCAAAGCGTATGCGCCTGCCGATTGATAAGCTGGACGCAGTTATCCTCACGCACAACCACCCCGCGCATACGGGCGGTATTGACCAGATAATGCGGCTTAACCCAAAAGCCGAAATCTACCTGCGAGCGGGCGCAAAAACCGAGGTTTTCCGTAAAAGCGGCTTGATGAAAGCGCCGATTGGCGAGGGAAAAGCGTTCTTCAAGAAGTACGCGGACAATCTGATTTTGTTCAACAGCTTCTCCGAGGTGTGCGAGGGCTTCTATCTCGCAAGCTGCGAGGATTTTGACGAGAGGTGCACAAATCCCGACCGAAGCTATTACGCGGTTCTTCCAGAGCAGAAGAAGCCCCAACCGTTCGACTTCTCGGACGAGAGCTTCGCGGTAATCTTCCCGAAAAAGCGCAAGTCGGACGGGTTGATTCTGGTCGGCGGGTGCTTCCACTGCGGCGCGGTGAATATGCTTGAAACGGTGCGCCGCCGCTGGTACGGAATCCCGATTCTCGCGGTAATCGGCGGCTTCCACTTCTCAAACGGCAACCCCAAGGCAATCAACTGTCCGACCGAGTTCGTCACCAATACGGCGCGCGCGTTGAAGCTCTCGGGCGCGCAGAAGGTGTACGCCAACCACTGCACGGGATTCAAGGGCTTCGACCTGATGGACGAGATTCTCGGCGACAAGCTGATGTATCTCGGCGGCGGTGAGGGATTGGAGTTCTGATTAAACATCGCACAAGCTGCCCTGCGTCTTTGAAGAGTGAGCGCACTGAAAAAATGAAAAATTCTCAAAAACCCCCTTGACAAATTCGCCGAGGGGGTTTATAATATAATCAAACGATTGAATAACTGTTCAAATGATAAGATGATACACGATTGACGAGGCTCAACGAAGGGCTTAATCTC
>JBJESC010000144.1:0-3760 GCA_051882615.1 Oscillospiraceae bacterium | reverse complement strand
TTTTTCTCCGAGGTGTTTTCAGTTGTCTTATCGTCAGCGTCCGACTTCACGGAAGCGTCCTTTGCGTCGGAGTTTTCTTTCGTCGATGAATTCTTGTCGGTAGCGCTGCTGACGGGTGTACTTTTATCCGATGCTTGCTTGACAGATTCAGAGTCTTTTTCCTTGCTGATACTTTCGGTCAATTCCGACTTATTCTTCGAGTTATTGAATATAACGTCAGGCTCAATCAGCTTCTCGGAAACACCGCGGCGAACGGTAATTTTATCTCCTGCGGCAAGCCTTGCAGCAATCTTTGCTTCCATTGCCTGAACTTCGTTCTCGCCTTTTGAATTTTCAAGCTCTTCATTTGAAATAATCTGTTCGCCGTTCGCAAAAAAACTTGTATAATCAATATTATCAATGTTAAAGCCGTTTTTCTCGTCCCGAGCGCTAAAAAGCATCTTGCCGTACACCTTGTGCGCCCACTCTTTTTCTTCGAGTCTGAGAGCGTTGGGATTTGCTTGGTAATTCTTACTGAACGATTGGGGAGTAACATCTTTATCATCAATTGCGCTGACATAATTTGCGGTTATATCCTGCATATACTCGTCAATCTTCTCTTTATCAATTGAGTCGGAAAGCGTGGAAATGCCCTCTGAAATAACGTTTGTAATCTTATAATCGCCATCGGAAAAGGCAATATCATTATACGCCGCATTCAACGCGTCTTTGGCGTTGTAATCTTTTTGGATATATTTGTTCACGCCTGAAACAAAGTCCAATGTATGCTTCAGTTGGTCGGCGGACTTTTTCTCTTTGTCGCTGTCGAAAACAGCTTTAACCTTTTCAACAAAATCGCTCTCTTCCTTGGTGCTGCACTTGACCTTAAGCTCATCGGAAATAAAATCCTTTAGTTCCTGACAGAGTGAAGCCTTTTCATCTTCGGAAACGCCGTTTTCTTTAAGCCAATCCTGATTATCCGAACTTGCAAAAAAATCGTCGATTCTGTTTTGGATTTCATAGGTTTGTGCAACAAGATTTATCGAATGAAGGGCAAAAGCCGCCGCACAAGCGGTACTTTTCTCTTTGGAATTTTTGCTCATCAGCTGAGTATTTACCAGCGTATCTTCAAAATAATCCTCAACGCGTAAATTTATTTTATCTTCGCCGCTGTTTACATCAAACTTTACGGAGAA
This sequence comes from Oscillospiraceae bacterium, assembly GCA_051882615.1. Classification (GTDB taxonomy): domain Bacteria; phylum Bacillota; class Clostridia; order Oscillospirales; family Ruminococcaceae; genus CAG-115. The sequence goes on along the minus strand of JBJESC010000144.1, from coordinate 2,585 downwards.
ATTCTGCATAGTTTGTTCAAAAGCCTTACTCAGAACAGTTCTGTATGCCTTTTCATGCTCCTTTTTCATACCGTTGTCCTCCTATGATGAATTTGTTTTGACTCTGATTTATTATACGAAGGAATTGCATTTTTGTAACAACCTTTTTTCAAATAAGCCTGTTGTTCGTCATGACCGATAAGATTTAGCTCAATAAGATAGGAAGAACTTTTTTATTTCCGGTTTTTATTGTTACGAATTATGGTTAGGAACGTATAAACTTACGAAAGCCGAAGAGAAATCGCATTTATACACACATCCGGCTAAAAATCAGCTGTATTTATATTATGGAGGAATAAAAATGAACAAAGAACAGTTGTTTGAAACAATTCTCAAAGAAGCGGTTGACAGTGCAAAATACAAATTTCCCGAGGTATTTGAACACGAGAATTTCTGGGGAGGGTATGCATCCACCACTCTCAAAGAACTCGAAAGTAATATGTCGAGAAACGGCGTTATTTCCTTGACCCCAAATGTATCAGCCGAAAGAAGAAACACTGCACGAGCAAGTGCTTTTATACTCTCTGTCGTAAACAGTGTTTATGTAACTGACAAAATTCACGACGGTATTGACGAGTACATAAGCGATCCCAAAAACAAAGATAATTTCCGGGAAATGAGCGAACAGGAAATACAGGACTTGAAAACCGAGCTCAAGAATTATGTAACCGATAAGCTCTCAGTTAAGGCAAAGACCGCGGAGGGAAAAAAGGTTGTTAAAGACATCACCGACAAATTCAATTATGTCGCAAAATATAAAGACGATCCCGAAATGAAATCCGCAATTGAAAAGGAAGGTATTTTTGAGGAAAACTCAAACGACCTTATTATGGGCGGAACACTCCTGGTGTGCACTCTCAATAAATGGATGTCCGATGACGTTCCTGTGTCGCAAACAATCAATGAAATTAAAGGAACCATCAACGAAAAAAGTTCTTTCGAATCGATGATTGTTGACGCAATCGAAAACAATTCGGAGGCTCTTGCTTCGGAAGAAGAATACTACACGCAGACTGTAAAAAATCTGACTGTTTCTGTTGGCGATGACCAGCCGGTAAAGCCCACGGAATTCTTGGAGCACTACGAAAACAACCAACTCTCTGCAGATGAAATCGTCTGGGCAAGAACTGTTTTCGACAGCGGAATGACCGATAAATCTATGGATTTCAGCAGTTATATGCTGGACGGAAAGCCGATGTTCAGCAAGGAAAAAATCGAAAACACACTTCCCGCACAATTAAAGACGGAAGTTGTTGCCGCGGCACTTTCAGGCAAAGAGGTTGCAATTAAGGATAACGAAAAAGAAAAGCTTACACTGCTGACTCCGAAAATTACAGAAACTGCCGCCAAAACCCCAAAGTCCATCTGGCAGAAAATCTTTGATTTCTTTGCAAATCTGCTTAGTGACAAGTCTAAGGAAAAAGCAATGCAGGAAAAGATTTCTACCACGCTTAAGGACTTCAACAATAAAGATGTAAAACAAAAGATTTCATTCGACGAACTTTCGGGGCGTAATACCATCAAAAAGGTTACAGCTCCCCTAAGCCGTCAGAACGACCTTGCAAAATCCAAGGAAGGACCTTCAAAATGATAATTTCTGCGGATTAACGCAGCCAAAATATAATCCACAAACGTAAATAGGGCAAAGCCCGAAAAATTTCAGGAGGATACTACTATGATTGAAATTACGAAGAACGGCAAAACCATTGAGATTGCTGAAAACGAACTGTATGATTATGTTATTCAGGAAGCAATCAAAGACACCAAGGAAAGTTTTCCGGAGAAAGTGGTATATATTGTAGATGCGGCAGGTTTACCAAGAGGTTATTCAATGAGTGAATTTTCACAACGTCTGCTCTCAAAGCAGGAGGAATACAAAACATATTCCGGCAATTATGCAAATAATCTGCCTTTGACCAATACTGCTTTTGCTGCCCAACGTGCTGTTCAGGTTATGTACGATTTGTGCGTAGCAAGCGAGGTTAACAGAAATATTGACAAAGTTCTGAATGAAACCGGACTCCCTCAAAACGTTAAAACCGAAGTTGGCAGTAATCTGAAGAACTATTTTAACGAGCTTCTGGAAAATTCATACAAGAAACCCTCAACCAAAAAGCTTGCTAAAGACCTTATAATTGCTTACGAAGGTTATGGAAATACTCAGAAAAAAATGAAGGATTTCCTCCATCAGGGGCTGAACTATATTGAAGAGGTAAACAACAATTTATTTGAAGAGGGCAAAGAACCCGAAGAGGCATTGATTGATGCTCACCATGGCTCTGGCTTGATTAAGGTATTCGATGATAATATCATTCCATTCATACACGAGGCAATTTCTGAATATTCCAAATCTTACGAAAGTGATATGGATATTTATTTTACCTACGATAATAAAGACAAAGTAAAACCCCACGAGTTTCTTGAACACTATCAGAAAAACCCTGAATCTCTTTCCGACGAAGAAAAACAATGGGCAGGAAAGTTTTTAGCGGATATGGAAATCAACCTCAAAACCAAAGGAACAGGCAATATCAGATGGACAGATT
>JBJESC010000143.1:0-3771 GCA_051882615.1 Oscillospiraceae bacterium | reverse complement strand
CGGTTTCAATCTCGTCTATGGATTTGAGCTTTGTTGCCTTTCGGGCGCTTGTTTCGAGCAAGGTCTGATTATCGGCAAGCTCGGCGACGGTCTGCGTGAGAGCAGAGGACTTTTCCGCTATCTCCTCGTCCAGATGAGCAACAGCAGCGTTCTTTTCTTGATACCGCTCGTCCAGCTCATCAATAACGGCTTCAACCTGCGTTCTCAGCTCCTCACGGTGTTTCAAGAGCCTGTCTGCACTCTCGGCTTGCTCGGAGAGTACAGCGACTTCCTCTTTCTTCTCCTCTACCTGTTCCGTTATTTTAGCATATTCTTTGTACTGTTCCACCGTCAGACTGCCACGGGACTTTTCGGGAGCGGCGATTTGTATGCCTGTGCCGCCTGTTTGCCTCTGTTGGCGACATCGTGTCGCCTTTTGGGCAAACTGCGACAGCGTCCTGCTGTCGATTGCAAATCTCGGTCAGCACCTTGCACTCGGCAGCGCATAATGCGCTCGCACAGCGGCTTATGGTGTCCTTGCCGCTGCCATAGCCCATTTCTTTGAGTGCCTGCGCTATGCCGTTTTGGGTATCAACGCCCATTTTGTAATGCCCGACAGGTATGTAGTCGATATGTAGGTGCGGAGTAGCTTCGTCCAAGTGCACGCATTATTTTGCAAAGCAAAAAAACGCTACAGCGTTGAACACATAGAAATTCGGATTACGCTGCTGGAAGCCTTGCATATACTTGGTCAGGCAAGCAGTTGCGATTTCAGCGTCGGGAGTGCCAACACCAGTGTTCTTCATATCGCCAATCTGCACCACATCTTCGTAGAAACTCTTTCGCTTGTCGGCAGCAGTAACAACGGATTGCGAAATCTTCCTCTTGAAAGTGTGCTCATAGTAGCTTGTGTTTACTTTCCTGTCGGGTCGCTTCTGCCTTGCGTTGTACCGCTCAACGGCAGCACCGAACAGGTGTTCATAGGCTTCTTCGATAGGCTGTTGCACGAAAACAATGTTGTCCTTCGTTCGGGTATCGTCCACATTCTTGGCGTTGAATTTGCGGTTGTTGTGGGTAAGGCTTCCCTTGCCTTGACAATGGGAAATGCGTTTTTCGCTCATAAGTATAATCTCCTTTCGTTGCGGTATTTTTACTGTTGTGCCAACAGTAACGCCATAATACCCTTGACATTGATTTCGCAGGCTTCATCAACATCAAGGGTATGGCGCTCTCCGAGGGGCAAAGGGAGTGCCAGCGTTTTGCGCGACAGCGCATAATGCGTGCAAACCCCTTTCTCGCTCTTTGCTCGCCTTGCTTCCACACACCGACATCGGTGCTTTTTTCAAAACTGAAAAAGAAAAGCGTGGGGCAATCGGCAAAGCGCTCGGACGGGAGCAGGGGGCTGCGGCAAACAGTGTCCTCGTTTCCTTTTTTCAGCTTTGCAATAATTTTGCTGTCACTCAAAAATCGGGTAGGGCTGAAAAAGGGGTTGAAATCTTTGCTTGATTATGATATAATAATCTCAACGACATATCGGAAGTTGACGAGGTGATTGAGAAGTGAATCAATGGTATTTTATTTTTGGAATATTGGCTGTACTATTGTTATTAACAGTTGGATTTATCACTTGTATAATTTTGATTATGATACGACAAGTCAGAAAGCGAAAAGGTAAAGCAATTGGTATATCAATTGGTATCAATGCCCTTTTGTTGGGGGGAACTATTTTGTATACAGCTTCTCATTCTACATATTACAAGTACAATGATTGGGCTATTTTGCAGAGCAATATTTACACGATTGAAGAAAAGTATGGTGAATTTGATTTAGGAAAAGTAAACGATAATCAGAAAGGCCGTGTAGCTTATTATATCTACACCGATAATGGACCTATTATGCCTGACCATTTAAAGCATTATTACTATATTGAATATGATGAGAACGGTATTGTTTATAACGTGTATGATGAGTGTCAGCCGGGTGGTTGATTAATTCTCATAAGCCAAGCAGTTCACATATTCACATTCAGCCGCACCCGAAACCGAGTGCGGCTTTGCTTTCATCTAGCGACAACGCCTCCAACTCCAAATCTGAAAAAAGAAAATGCGGCGATTGGGCGGAAAAAGCCCGAACGCGCGGGGCGGTCGGGCGGGGGTTTTATCCGTTAATTGCATTTATAAGCTGATTGATATTTGCGTAGGTGTATGTTTTGCCTTTATAGGTCACGTTTTTAAGCTTCGTGCAGCCCTTAAACGCATCGGGCTCGATGTGGACAATGCTGTCGTTGATTGCGACATCGGTGAGATTTGTACAGCCGCTGAACGCTTCCTTTGCAATCCGGTACATACCCTTTCCAAACGTAACACTTGTAAGGTTCGTGCAGTTATAGAAAGCGTAGCCTTCGAGATTTGTCACAGAATCCGGAAGAATTGCTACTTTAATGCTCGGATATGCACATTTGGGTGTGTAGGTTTCAACGCAGCTCTTGTTTGCAATCATTCCGATTGTATTGCCGCCGATTTTTGACGGGAATTCAACCGTTGTTGCTTTGCCGGTGTATGAGGTGATCATCGTACCGCCGAGATTGCAAGGCTGAAAAAGGAAAATGAGGAAGCTGCCAAGAAGACCGCTGCTTTAGAGCAGAAGGTACAGGAGATTTACCCGCTCCGAAAGGAACTCCGTAAAACCAAAAACGAGCTTGGAAGCCTGAAGGCAATGTACCAAAAGGTGCTGGACTTTATTGAGAGCCTGAAGCTCACACAGAAGCTGCAGGAGTTTTTGAAGCAGAGGACGAGAGGGGTGAAGCACTGAACAAGGTTATGTTGAAATATCTAATTTGGAAAAGTGTAAAGATTTATTCATTCTTGAAATCAATCTTTATACATAGAACATTCATAGAGTATTCCGCCGCAATCGTCCCACCCATTCGCTCGACAAGGCTTCGCGCAATCGAAAGCCCCAGTCCCGTTGAATTGCGTGCAGACTCAACCGTATAGAACCGCTCAAACAGCCTGCCGACGTCAATCCCGTCAAGCGCGGAGGCGGTATTCGAGAACGTAATCACACCGTCGTCGTCAAGCGAAATGCTAAGGTCGCCGTCGCTGTATTTCAGCGCGTTCCCGATAAGATTCGCAAACACTCTCGCCAAATCCGCTCGGTTAAGTCTGCGGACAATCTGCTTTTCCGTGATACGGACAGACGGCTCTATGCCCCTTTCGCACAAAGCCGCGTAATATCCCATAATGCTGTCCTCAAGGACGCTGTTTACCGTGACTTCCTCGGTCAAGTGTTCCTCGTTCTCGGAGATAATCACGGAATACTTGAATAGCTCCTCGGTGAGCTGCTTCATAAGCATCGCCCTGTCCTCGATAATATCAAGATAGCCCGCCAGCTTTTCGGACTTTTCTTCCGTCTTGATAATATCGAGGTAACCGCAGATTGCCGTAAGCGGTGTTCGCAGGTCGTGGGAGATATTTGTGATTGCGGTTTTAAGCTCCGCGTCGCCCTGTGTGAAGCGGAGCTGTTTGCGGCGAAGAATGACAAGCTGCGTATTCAAATCGGCGGCGAGAGCGCGCATATCCTTATCAGCAGAGGAAATATCTATGAGAGTATTGGTGTCGGAATTCAGCTTTTCGGAAAGCTTCTCGCGGATTTCGCGGGCGGCTTTCTTCATCAGGATAATTTTAACCAGCAGCACAAGCAGGGCTATCCCCAAAACAACTGCAAGCACAATCCATATACTCTCCAAAGTAATCACCTACTTTATATCTTTTTTGCGGAAAACAAGCACTC
>JBJESC010000142.1:0-3781 GCA_051882615.1 Oscillospiraceae bacterium | reverse complement strand
ATGACCACGACATTTATTCCCTGCGGCGCAAAAATGCCGATAATCGCCCTTATCGCAGGAGCATTGTTCGGCAATGCGTGGTGGGTAGCGCCGAGCGCATATTTTATCGGAGTTGCGGCAATCATTATTTCGGGAATTATGCTGAAAAAGACAAAGATGTTCTCGGGAGAGCCCGCACCTTTCGTTATGGAACTTCCCGCATACCACTTGCCGACCGTTGGCAACATTCTCCGCTCCATGTGGGAGCGCGGCTGGTCTTTCATCAAGAAAGCGGGCACAATTATCCTGCTGTCCTCGGTTATAATCTGGGCTGGCTCTGTGTTCGGCAATCTGCCCGACGGCGGATTTGGATTCAGTACCGAGCTTGAACTCGGCGACAGCGTTCTCGGCATTATCGGCGGGGCTATTTGCTGGATTTTCGCGCCGCTTGGTTTCGGCGAGCCTACCGCGGCGATTGCGACTATAATGGGACTTGTCGCAAAGGAAGAGGTTGTCGGAGTATTCGGCGTTCTGGACTTCATGGGAATGACCGCGCTGGCGGGGTATTCGTTCCTCGTATTCAACCTGCTGTGCGCACCCTGCTTCGCGGCTATCGGCGCTATCAGACGTGAGATGAACAACCCTAAGTGGACAGCGTTTGCTATAACCTATCAGTGCCTGTTTGCGTATGCAATCTCGCTGATGATATACCAGTTCGGTCTGCTGTTTACGGGGGCTGTCAATGTGGTGGGACTTATCTTCGCGGTGCTTGTTCTTGCATTTATGATTTATATGCTGGTAAGACCGTATAAAGAGAGCACAAAGCTCACCGAAAAAGTGAAAGTTTAATTGAGGCGATACCGCCGCGCCTGTAACAGTGGCGCGGCGGTTATTTTGAAAGGCGGTAACTATGTCAACTGTAATAATCGGTTCAATCGTTGGTGCAACATTGTTCTTCGCGGGCAGACAAATTTGGAAAGATAAGCGTGCGGGGAAATCTCTGTGCGGCGGGAAATGTTCTAGCTGTCCGAATTGCTGTTCCTGTCATAAGGACAACGTAAAATGAGCGAGCAGATACAACTCACCTCACTCACCTACGCCCAGAAAAAGTACCTGTTCGCCATCTATAAACTCGGTCAGGACGGCGGAGAAGTAAAGTCCTCGGAAGTGGCTAAAATCGTAGGCGTAAGCAAGGCAAGCACTGCGATAATGACTGAAAGGCTTGCCGAAAGCGGTTTCATTGAAAAGGAGCCTTACGGAAGAATAAAGCTAACCGAAAGCGGTATCAAGGCGGCAAGCCCGATATTCACCAACTGCGTGATTATCCGTGATTTCCTCGAAAACGCTCTCGGTCTGGACGAAAAAACCGCCGACGAGGACGCGGTGCAGTTATCTGTCCACGCCTCGGAAAAGACCGTAAACAGGCTTTCGGAATATATTCTGGGGAGATGATGACGTGACTACCGGAATAATCATTTCAGTGCTTATTGTCGTGTGCTTTATTGGGTTAAGAACTTACGTTAAAAAGCTGGCGCACGGCTGCTGCGGCGCAGGCGGCGACAAGGAGCGGAAAATCGTCAAAACCGCCGACTTAGCGGAGTACACGTTCCGCTATTCCGTGAAGATAGGCGGAATGACCTGCAAAAACTGCGCGGTGCGAATTGAAAACGCGTTCAATCGGCAGGAGGATATTTTCGCGCGAGTGGATTTCAAAAGCGGAATTGCCGAGGTTTTCGTGAAAGAGCCGCTTACCGAGATTTCTATTCGTCAAACGGTGATTGGGCTGGGCTATTCTGTGGAGGAGATAAAACAAAATGAGCTGTGAATGTGAGCTGAATTACGAATACCACGAGTTTGTGGACTGCATAACCTCCGCGCTGGACGCCCGCGACCCCTACACCGGAAATCATTCCCGACGGGTAAGCGACATGGCTTGCTTCCTGTGTATGAAGCTGGGACTGTCCGACCGCGAAACACAGGAAATACATATCGCGGGACACCTCCATGACATCGGTAAGATCGGCATTCCCGATCGGGTTCTGCTGAAACCGGACAAGCTGAACGACGAGGAATGGGCGCTGATGAAACAGCACCCGAAGATAGGTGCAGATATCCTCTTAAAATCGCAGCAGTTTGCCCGAATTGCCGCGATAATCCTCCACCACCATGAGCGCTGGGACGGCAAGGGCTACCCCTACGGAGCAAAAGGCGAGGAAATTCCGCTGGGCGCGCGGATAATCGCGGTGTGTGATTCCATTGACGCTATGGTGTCCGCAAGAGCATACCGCAAGGCTCTGCCGCCGGAGGTGTGCCATGCGGAGATAGAGCGCAATTCCGGTATAATGTATCAGCCGGAAATAGTCCGTGCGGCGCTTGAAAACTGGGCGGAGCTTACCGCAGATTACCAATGCAGAAATAATTAACATACATATAGTAAAAATTAGTCAAAATGCCCTTTGACATTTTTTCTCTGAAATGATATAATAAATGCGATGTGTAGCTTTAAGCGTAAGTCCAATCAAAAGCTGCACAGTCCTCATTACAAAACGGCGTGCAGCTTAACGGCTGCGCGCATTTTTGTTAAGAGAGGTACAACTATGGAAAACGCGAAACACAACCGAATGGCTGAAATGCCTGTTAAAAAGCTAATGCTTTCAATGGGCATACCAATGATAGTATCAATGATTTTACAGGCAGTCTATAATATCGTTGACAGCGCCTTTGTGTCCAATATGCCTGTTGGCGGAGAAAACGCTCTGAACGCCTTGACGCTTGCGTTCCCCTTGCAGATACTCATGGTTGCGGTGGGAATAGGCACGGGAGTCGGCGCTAACGTTCTTGTGGCGCAGAAGCTTGGTATGGGGGACAGAGAGGGCGCAAACAAAGCCGCAGGAAACGCTTCGTTCCTTGCGCTTGTAATATATGTATTATTCCTCATTTTCGGAATTGTGGGGGCAGGAGCATATATTTCCTCACAGACTTCAAACTCCGAAATAGCGCAGATGGGAACGGAATATCTTCGGATATGCTGTATATTCTCCTTTGGAATGAGCTTTTTCTCCGTATATGAAAAGCTGCTCCAGTCAACGGGACATTCGATGTTCTCGACTATTGCCCAGATTTCGGGAGCGGTTACGAATATAATTCTTGATCCCATTCTGATTTACGGTTGGCTTGGATTTCCCGAAATGGGAGTAAGCGGCGCCGCCTATGCAACCGTAATCGGACAGATTGTTTCCTTTGCGGCAGCGCTTATATTTCACATCAAAGTCAACACATCGTTAAGCAACAAGCTCTGCTATTTCAAACCGTCGCTGCGTACTATCAAGGCAATTTATTCCGTCGGGCTTCCGGCTATTATTTCTCAGGCGCTTATCTCGGCGATGACATACGGGCTTAATCTCATTTTCGGCGGAATAAGCGAGAGTATGGTTACTGCCTATGGACTTTTCTATAAAATTCAGCAGTTTCTGCTGTTCGCGGCATTCGGAATGCGTGACGCAATTATGCCGATAACCGCCTTTGCATACGGTATGATGGACAAGAACAGAATACGCGAGGGCGTTAAATACGGGCAGCTATATACGGCGATTATTATGCTTGCGGGAACAATACTTATAGAAGTATTCGCTGTTCCTTTCTCCGAGATATTCGGGCTTTCGGGGGATACGCAGGCTCTTTGTATCAGCGCTATGAGAATAATATCCGCAAGCTTTCTCTTTGCGGGAATAAACATTGCTTTTCAGGGAGTGCTTCAGGCTATGGGCGGAGGTGTTTCTTCCCTGATAATATCCTGCTGCCG
>JBJESC010000141.1:0-3782 GCA_051882615.1 Oscillospiraceae bacterium | reverse complement strand
ATGTTGACCTCGTCAAGTGCGGTGTGTACAAATACGTTGAGTCGCCCGCTTTCGAGATACTGCTTTTCGGTGTTTCGATAAACGGAGAAGATGTCGCGGTGTATGACCTTGCACAAGGTGAAGAAATCCCCGCTGAAATACTCTCGGCACTAACGGACAATTCTGTCACCAAATGGGCATTCAATGCCGCCTTCGAACGTGTATGCCTGTCAAAATATCTCGGTTTACCGTCTGGGGAGTATCTCAATCCGCAGTCGTGGCGATGTTCGATGATATGGTCTGCGTATATGGGTTTACCGTTGTCGCTTGCGGGAGCGGGAGAAGTTCTCGGACTGCCGGAACAGAAGCTGAAAGAGGGCAAAGAACTCATCAAGTATTTCTGCGTTCCGTGCGCTCCTACAAAAGCAAACGGCTACAGAACGCGAAATCTCCCGAAACACAATCCTGAAAAATGGGCGCAGTTCAAGGCTTACAACAAGCGTGATGTCGAGGTCGAAATGTCTATTCAGGACAAACTGCGGAAGTTCCCTGTTCCCGATTTTGTGTGGGAGGAATACTGCCTTGACCAACAGATTAACGACCGTGGAATTGCTCTCGATATGGCAGTCGTGGAGAACGCAATCCTCTTTGACGAAAACTCTCGCGGTATACTCTCGGCAAAAATGCAGGAACTGATCTCTCTCGAAAACCCAAATTCCGTTCAGCAGATGAAACAGTGGCTCTCCGAGAACGGAGTTGAAACAGACACGCTCGGAAAGAAAGCAGTTTCTGAATTGCTGAAAACCGCTCCGCAACCGCTGGCAGATGTGCTGTCGCTTCGTCAACAGCTTGCGAAATCCTCGGTAAAGAAGTATCAAGCGATGAAGAATGCTGTCTGCTCGGACGGTCGTGCGCGCGGAATGTTTCAGTTCTACGGTGCGAACCGCTCGGGTCGCTGGGCGGGTCGATTGATACAACTTCAGAATTTACCGCAGAACCATATCTCCGACTTGGAACAGGCTCGGGAACTTGTGAAAAGTGGCAATTACACCGCTATGGAAATGCTCTACGAGGATATTCCCGATACGCTTTCCCAACTTATCCGCACGGCATTTGTGCCGAAAGCGGGAATGAAATTCATAGTGTCCGATTTTTCGGCAATCGAGGCAAGGGTGTTGTCGTGGCTGGCGGGAGAAGATTGGCGGCTTGATGTTTTCAAGAACGGCGGCGATATTTACTGTGCGTCCGCTTCACAGATGTTCCGTGTACCTGTGGAGAAGCACGGTGTCAACGGGCATCTTCGGCAGAAAGGTAAAATCGCAGAACTTGCTCTCGGCTATGGCGGTTCGGTCGGCGCTCTGAAAGCTATGGGTGCGCTGGAGATGGGACTGTCCGAGGACGAACTTCAGCCGCTAGTGGATATGTGGCGAAACTCCAACCCGAATATAGTGCAGTTTTGGTGGGAGGTTGACCGCTGCGTAAAGCAGACCGTAAAAGAGCGGATACCCACCGAAACACACGGCATTAAGTTCAATTATCAGAGCGGTATGCTGTTCATCACGTTGCCGAGTGGCAGACGGCTCTCTTATGTCAAGCCGCGAATTGATATAAACAAGTTCGGTGGCGAGTCTGTCACTTACGAGGGTATCGGCGGCGCAAAGAAATGGGAACGTATCGAAAGCTACGGTCCGAAATTTGTGGAGAATATTGTTCAGGCAATAAGTCGGGATATTCTCTGCTACGCTATGCGAACTCTGCGTAACCACCGTATCTGCGGTCACGTCCACGATGAGCTTATTATCGAATGTCCCGAAGATACAAAAGTGTCCAAAATCTGCGAAATGATGGGCAGAACACCGCCGTGGGCAGCGGGGCTTCCGTTGCGGGCTGATGGCTACGAATGTAGTTTCTACAAGAAAGATTGAGGTAATATGTCCAAAATCACCTTCTGCCAAGGCTAAAAGGCAGGAGGTGTTTTTGTGTACAATGATTTTTCAATCCGCAAGAATGAGATAGAGAAAAACGTTGAAAATCTGCCCGTAAGAACCGAAACGGAAATGCATATTGATTCCAAGCCGGTCACGCAGGAAGAAATCCAGCGTGATTTTGATTACTATATGGCGCAGCGTGTTGCAGAGCAGTTAAAGAATGCTGGGCTTATTTCGCTTGACGAATTCAACAAATTAACTCAGCTTAACCGCCGCACTTTTTTACCTATGAATGTCGAGATATTACCGAAAATTTGTTGATAAATTGTCGGTTTAGAGTTAATATATCAACACCGAAAAGAGGTGAATAGAAGTGAAAACTGTTACAAAAATTGACGCTAACCAAACTACCGCAGGCTCTGAAAAAAGACTGCGTGTAGCAGCATACTGCCGTGTATCAACCGATTCCGATGACCAGCTTGAGAGCCTAGCGGAGCAGAAGAAGCATTATGAAATCTACATTCAAACGCATGAGGACTGGGATTTTGCAGGGCTATACTATGACGAAGGCATAAGCGGAACTAAAAAGGAAAAGCGCTCCGAGCTTATGCGGTTGCTTGCTGATTGTGAGGCGGGGCGAATTGACTTCATCATCACCAAGTCGATAAGCCGCTTTGCCAGAAATACGACCGACTGCCTTGAAATGGTGCGAAAGCTGCTTGCAATAAATGTCCCCATCTATTTTGAGAAAGAGAACATCAATACCGCATCAATGGAAAGCGAGTTGGTTCTTGCGGTCCTGAGCAGCCTTGCCGAGAATGAATCCGTGTCAATATCCGGTAATCAAAAATGGTCGGTGAAGCAGCGATTTCAGAGTGGCACATACAAAATGAACCCTTCACCATATGGTTACCGCTGGAATGGTGAACAGCTTGAAATCAACTACGATGAAGCGGCTGTTGTAAAACGCATTTTTGCCGATTACCTTTCGGGAAAGGGGATAACGCATATCGCAAGAGAGCTGGATTCGGATAAGATTGCTCCGGCGCGGGGGAAACACTGGTGTCAAGGCAGTATTCTCAGAATTTTGAAAAACGAGAACTACACAGGCAGCGCGGTTTTTCAGAAAACCTTTACCGATGAGTCGTTTCATCGCCGTGTGAATTACGGGCAGATGGACAAGTATCTCGTGGCAAATCATCACGAAGGAATAATCAGCAAAGCAGATTTCGATGCGGTTGTTGCTCTGATAGACAGACACGCTGTGGAAAAGAATGTGACAAAGGGCAGTCATAAGTACCAGCTTCGGTATTGCTTTTCGGGCAAGATAATCTGCGGCGAGTGCGGAACAACATTCAAGCACAGAACGCACAGGCTCGGCGGTGAACCGTATGAAGCGTGGTGTTGCAGCACTCACATATATAATAAGGAAAGCTGCTCGATGAAGTTTGTCAGGGACGAGGATTTAAAGCGGGCATTTGTCACAATGATGAACAAGCTGGTTTTCGGCTACAAGTTGATATTGAAACCATATCTGTTGGCGCTGCGCAGCTTATCAACCGACAGCAGCGTTCAGCGTATACAGCAGCTTCGGCTGTTAATCGAGCAGAACACGGGTCAGCAGGAAACCATCACAAGGCTTATGGCGAATGGGTATATTGACAGGGTACTTTTCGCCCGTGAGCTGAATGCGATTATGGCTCAGACCGATGAATACCGCTCCGAGATTGATGCGCTCAGCAATTCGGTCACAGGCGATGGCGCAAAACTGAAAGAAACCGAACGCTTAATAAAACTAGTCGAGCGTGGTAGAATGTTTGCGGAGTTCGATGCGGACTTGTTCACAAAGCTGGTTGACCACATATATGTGTTTTC
>JBJESC010000140.1:0-16314 GCA_051882615.1 Oscillospiraceae bacterium | reverse complement strand
CTATAATCATCGAGCCGCCAAGCTCCGTCTGCCAGAAAGGCATATAGAAAACGTGATGAAGTCCGAACGGGATAAGCGCACGTTCGAGAGTACCGTAAATCCAAGTACCCGCATAGCCCGATTTCAGAACGAGCGCTCCGAGCTGAGAAATACCCATCTGAACCCAAGGCCAGATAAAGAACATCGCAATTCCTACCAGCAGATAAACCACTGTTGAGATAATAGGAACGAACTTTGTTCCTCCGAAGAACGAAAGCACCTGAGGCAGCTCAATCTTGTAGAACCTGTTATGCAGAGCCGCAACGCCAAGTCCCACCAGAATACCGCCGAAAACGCCCATCTGGAGCGTTGTTATGCCGAGAACCGAGGTGGTGGAGTTGGGCGCCATTGCTTCAACTCCGCCGTTTACTTCGATAAGAGCGCTGATTGCCATATTCATGACAAGGAACGCAATCGCGCCCGAAAGAGCCGCAACCTCTTTCTCCTTTTTCGCCATACCGATAGCAACGCCCATTGCAAACAGCAGAGCAAGGTTATCGAAAATGACTGTTCCCGTCTTGCTCATAATGTCCAGAATAGTGTAGAAAACGCCGCCCTCGTAGATTACGTTTCCGAGGTGATATGTTTCAATGGTTGTGGGATTGGTAAACGAGCTGCCTATTCCAAGTAAAAGTCCCGCTATCGGAAGCAGCGCGATAGGAAGCATAAACGAACGGCCAACGCGCTGTAATACGCCGAATATTTTGTCTTTCACAGCAAATACTCCTTTATTGATTTATTTATATAAGCCGACTCCGATATGGTACCTTTACCGATTTCGACAAATATTTCTATTTTGCTATTCTTCGGAGATGAATTGCCAGAGTTATCATTTCATCTTCCGAAATAGTTTTAGCGTAATTCTTCAGAATATAATCCTGAATTCGCTTTGCACACTTATATTGCTTCTGCATTTTTTCGGAAACAAAGGAAACTATTTCTTCATCGCGGCTTAGAACGTTCGGCAGCTCCTCGAAGCCGAAAAGCCTTTTGGCGAGGAATTTCAGGTGAACCAGAAAGCGTTCGTATGCGATTGTCGTCTTATCAACCTTGCCCGCAAAGCAGCTGTCCACTATCGTGCAGCAGTCGTCAACCAGCTTTGTTATATCAGAAATCTGCGACATCTTCGTGCCCATTCTTGCGTTTATTATGTGCATTGCGATAAAGCCCGATTCGCTGTCGCAAAGCTCCGTGCCGAGCTTCTCCTTTATCTGCTCAACGCAGTATCTTCCGAGAGCAAGCTCTTCGGGGAAGTTGTCGCTTATGGAGTCCATAAGCGGGTTTTCAAACTCCATTCCCTCGTTTTTGCGCTGTATTGCGAAAGCAATGTGGTCGGAGAGCGGGATTATCAGCGATTCGTTGAACGTCTTTCCCAGCTTTTCGGAGATGTGCTTTATCATCTCGTCGGTGGCTTTCAGTACCTCAAACGGGATTTCCGAAAGCTCCTCGATTAGCTTCTTCCTCAGGCTTGAATCGCTTATCATATAGAACTTGCAATCGTCGGGCGGCTGAATGGTATCGCCGTACTTTTTCCCGAAGCCGACGCCTTTCGCGGAGATAATCTGCTCTCTGCCCTTATTATCTGTTACGCAGACGGTGTTGTTGTTAATTACCTTGATTACTCTCATACTCGTTTCCTTTCAGCCGATTTTATTCCTGTGAGAATATTGTTTTTTGTCCCTTATAAAACAAAAAACCAACCCTCACACGATATAACAATATCGCCTGAAAGTTGGTTATGCCCAATCATTTAAAGAAAGGTAACACTCCAATATTTGTGTTATTCACTACATTTATTCTACAATGTTAAGAAGATTTTGTCAATAGGTAAAAACAGTTTTCTATGTTTATGACAAAATTCTTTTTGATTTTTGGCAAAATTAGACTAGAAAACTAATGAAAACGGTTTTCACACATCAAATGAAGTCAAGAGCAGCGAAAAACATCTCGTAAAGGTCGTCCCAGCCGTCGGGGGCTTCTACTCCCCCGCCGTTCACGGAGCGGAGCATTGCGGCGCAGGACTCCTCGCTTTCGGCGATGAGCTCGGCGGCGGTTATCGGAAAGCCCTCGGCGGTCGATAGCTCGCACAGCGCATTCACGGGGTTGCGGTCGGTGCGTGTTGCGTAAATCCTACTTTTCAGTTCCTTGTCGGTTTTGGCTTTTTCAAGAAGTCCTGTAAGGCTGTCGTTCATTTTTTTCTTCTCACTTTCTTTTTGGGTGTTGTTCTCCCCTTATATTATAATACTGTTGCGAAATTTTTTCAAGAGAAATTGCAAATGCTTGACAAATTCCCTTTTTTCGTGGTAGAATAATAGCACAAAGATATTTCATCTTTCAAGGAGGAAAAACTATGTATAACTTTACGCTTCATATTCCCACAACCATTCATTTCGGTAAGGGCACAATTTCGCACCTCGCCGAGCTGAAAAATTACGGAAAGAAAGCTCTGCTGGTTTACGGTGGCGGCTCTATCAAAAAGAACGGAATTTATGATACCGCAGTTTCAATTCTCAAGGAAAACGGCGTGGAAATTTCCGAACTCGGCGGCGTTGAACCTAACCCCAGAATTGAAAGCGTCCGCAAGGGCGTTGAAATCTGCAAGTCCGAGGGCATTGATATGATACTCGCTATCGGCGGCGGAAGCACTATCGACTGTGCAAAGGTAATCGCCGCGGGCGCTAAGTATGACGGCGACGCTTGGGATATAGTCCTTGACGGGGCTAAAATCAAAGCCGCTCTGCCGATTTTCGACGTACTCACCCTGTCCGCAACGGGAACGGAGATGGACCCGTTCGCCGTAATTTCCGACCTCTCGAAAAACGAGAAATGGGGTACAGGCTCGCCGTATATGGTGCCCACAATGTCCGTGCTCGACCCCGAATACACCTACTCCGTATCGAAGAAACAGACCGCCGCGGGCACTGCCGATATGATGAGCCACGTAATGGAGAGCTACTTCTCCAAGGAAAACGCCGACTGCCAGAAGTTTATGGCAGAGGGACTGCTCCGCACGATGATTAAGAACGGTCCTATCGCGCTTGATAACCCCACCGACTATGACGCACGCGCAAACCTGATGTGGGCTGGCTCTCACGCAATCAACGGAAATATCGGTGCGGGCTGCGAGCCGTCATGGTGCGTTCACCCGATGGAGCACGAGCTCTCCGCATTCTACGACATTACCCACGGCGAGGGACTTGCGATACTCACTCCCGCGTGGATGGAGCACATTCTCAGCGAGGAAACTCTCCCGAACTTTGTAGGATTTGCAAGGAACGTCTGGGGACTGAACGATGATGACAAATGGACGCTTGCCCGCGCTGGAATTGACGCTCTGAGAAAGTTCTTCTTTGAAACAATGGGAATGCCCGCAAACCTCAGAGCCGTTGGAATTACCGACGACAAGAATTTTGAAGTAATGGCTCAGAAAGCCTGCAACGGCTCAAAGGGCTCGTTCGTTCCGCTCTCAAAGCAAGACATTATCGAAATCTTTAAAGCAGCATTCTGACAATAAAATCCCCGTCAACGGAAATGTTGGCGGGGGTATTGTTTATCTTCCGATGTTTTCGGCGAGTATCTTTCTGCCGAGCACCGTTATCATTGCAACAACGGTTGACAGTATCTTATTGGATTTTGTTTTCATACGTTATCCCTTCCCGATTACCCCGAAACGAATACTATTTCTCCACGACTATGATATTAAGGCAGCAGATTATCACACCCGCCAAAATATCGCCGCCCAAAACCGCTCCGAAAACATAGACAAACCACTCGGGGCAATTGTTCCATATCACCGCCGTAATCAACAGCAGCACCGCAGCGACAGCAAGGCACGCGCCAAACGCTTTGCAGAGCTTGCGCTGACTGAATACAGGCTTTCGCGCCGTGTTATGTCCAACAAACAGCGAAGCAGCTTTCCCTTTCAGAAAAACCACCGACAGCACCGCAAATAGTGCAGCAAGAGTATAAATAACCCAAACGGGAATATACGAGTTCATATTTGCCTCCGCAAGCTCCTGTTTGTTTAAGTATATCACACAAGCTCAGCTTTGTCAATAAAATTGAAATCGTTTTCGCAAAAGGATTTCTTCATTTTGTGTTGACAACAATGCTTTAATGTGTTATAATGGTTATACAAAGGATTGTTAATTTTTTAACTATGTATTCTGTATAAGGAGATTCTGAAATGAGAGTTAGGTACGAACACAAAACGGCAATGACTTTTATCGGCTTTTCAACCTCAATCAACCCCGAAGAAAGCTATTCCAAGTGCCCTGAGTTCTGGGATAAGGAATACACTCAGAAGTACGCGCGTCTCTGGCAGACAATGAAGCCCGAATCTCCGATTGAAAAGGCAATCCTCGAAAACCATATCGGTCTCTTTGCTATCTGCGACGATAACGGCGGCTCCTTTGATTATTGGATTGCGGGAATATACAGGGGCGGAGATGTCCCCGAGGGGCTGGAGCTTTTCTCGCTGCCCGAGAGCGACTGGGCGCTGTTCTCCACTACCGGAGCGCTTCCGAAATCGCTTCAGGAACTCAACGACCGCGTATGGCAGAATTGGTACCCCAACGAGGGTAAAGAGCTTATGGGAAGCAAGAATGTTTCGCTTGAATTCTACTCGCCCGGGGATATGCAAAATCCCGATTATGAATGCGGAATCTGGGTTCCGATTGAAAAAATGCCAGTAGGAAACAACCAATAAAACCAGCGCCCCGTTTAAGCGGGGCGTTTCCTTATATATTGACATAATCACCTTATTATGATATAATGGGAGTAAGTTTGCTGTTTGGTTCAAACCGATATTTATTCGGGAAAGCAGTTTCCCAAAGAGGAGAATGATACAATATGCAAGGAAATAAAAAACGCATAAGATACGCCGCGGCGGTCTTTCTGACTGTGATGATTGCAGTGCTGATGTGCGGCTGCGCAGCTTCGGTTGCGCCGTCTGACGTTAAGGGTGTTGACGACCTGCCCGGCGCGGTTATCGGAACGCAGCTCGGCACAACGGGCGACACCTACGCCGCCGATTACGCCGAGGAAGGCTCTACAATCAAGCCGTACAACAAGGGTGCGGACGCTATTATGGCGCTTAAACAGGGTAAGGTTGACTGTGTTATTATAGACAACGAGCCTGCAAAGAAGTTCGTTGCGCTCAACAGCGACCTCTCCATACTTGAAGAGGAATTCGTTATTGAGGACTATGCGATGTGTATTGCCAAAAGCAATACCTCGCTTCTGGAGGATATTAACCGCGCACTTGCACAGCTTAAATCCGACGGAACGCTCGACAGGATAATCGCAAATTACATCGGCGATGACACGGGCAATTCGCCATACATCTCCCCCGAGGGAATTTCCCGCCCGAACGGCAAGCTGCGCATGGCAACAAACGCCGCGTTTGAACCGTATGAGTACATACACGAAGGAAAAATAGTCGGAATAGACGTGGAGATGGCAACCGCTGTTGCGGACATTCTCGGAATGGAGCTGGAAATCCAGGATATGGAGTTCGACTCCATTATCACCGCGGTACAATCGGGAAAAGCCGACATCGGAGTTGCGGGAATGACCGTCACCGAGGACAGACTGGAGAACGTCAACTTCTCCGATCCGTACACCACCTCCACACAGGTGATTATCGTCCGCAACGGAACAAGCGCTGCCACGAATTTCTTCTCCGTAGAAAAATTCAAGCAAAATTTCATTGAAGACAACCGCTGGGAGTATATCACAAAGGGCTTGCTGACTACTGTTGAAATCAGCTTCTTTGCCGTAATTATCGGCGTGGTGTTCGGCTTTATTCTTGCGATTATCCGCTTCTCCTGCGACACAACGGGAAAGCTGAAACCTCTCAACTGGATTTGCAAGCTGTATATAACCGTAATTCGCGGCACTCCCGCTATGATTCAGCTGCTGATAATCTACTATGTCGTATTCGCAAGCTCGTCTATCGACGCGGTTCTTGTTGCGGTAATCGCTTTCGGTCTCAACTCCTCTGCGTACATTGCGGAAATCGTGCGCTCGGGTCTCGCTTCAATCGACAAGGGACAGTTCGAGGCAGGAAGAAGCCTCGGCTTCAACTACGCCAAAACTATGTGGTTCTTCATTCTCCCGCAGGCTATCAAAAATATTCTCCCCGCGCTCGGAAACGAGTTTATCGTACTGCTGAAGGAGACCTCTATTTCGGGATATATCGGCATTCGTGACCTCACCCGCGGCGGAGACATTATCCGAAGCAGAACCTACGACGCATTTATGCCGCTCATCGCCGTTGCGCTGATTTACCTTGCGATTGTAATGCTCCTTAGTATGCTGGTCGGAAAGCTGGAAAAGAGGTTGAAGAACAATGAACGATAATTTAATAATCCACGTTGAGGATCTGAAAAAGGACTTCGGCGAACTGAACGTACTAAACGGAATTACCCTGGATATTCACAAGGGCGAGGTTGTGGTTATTCTCGGTCCGTCGGGCTGCGGAAAATCTACGTTTCTGCGCTGCCTTAATCTTCTTGAAACGCCCACAAGCGGACACATTTTCCTTGACGGCGTGGACATAACCGCCCCCAAGGTAAACATTGACGAGCAGCGGCAGAAGATGATGATGGTCTTCCAGCACTTCAACCTGTTTCCGCACCTCACTATTCTGGATAACCTCACCATTGCCCCCATTAAACTGAAAAAAGTCCCCAAGGCAGACGCGGAAAAGAAAGCAAGGGAGCTTTTAAAGCGCGTTGGTCTGGAGGAAAAGGCAACCGCCTACCCGAACAGCCTTTCGGGAGGACAGAAGCAGCGCGTTGCAATCTGCCGCGCTCTAGCAATGGAACCCGAAATACTGCTCTTTGACGAGCCCACCTCCGCACTTGACCCGGAGATGGTCGGCGAGGTGCTCGACGTTATGAAGGAGCTTGCTTCAACGGGTATCACAATGGTGTGCGTAACTCACGAAATGGGCTTCGCACGCGAGGTTGCAAGCAGAATTCTGTTTATCGACAACGGCGTGGTTGCCGAGGACAACACCCCTGCTGAAATCTTTGAAAATCCTCAGAATGCGCGGCTGAAGGAGTTTCTTTCAAAACTGTTGTAATAACAGAAAACCTCCCGAAAATCGGAAGGTTTCAGCTTCTGGAAAAAGTCCTTTTTCCGCGAGTTGCGCCCCCACCCCCAACCCCCTCCCCCGAAGGGGGAGGGGGAGAAATGCGGGGCTGCCGCCCCGCTAGCCCTACTTGGGGGCTTCGCCCCCAAACCCCCATTGTGGATGTTGCCCCTCACATAATAGGTTTTTTCATTTATATCACATAATTGTCGGGCTGCTCCATTCCCATCAAGTCCGCGATTGTGATGTGGTCGAAATAGTCGTTGGTGAGCTTATAGAAGTCGTGCCACATCTTCATTGTGCGGCACTCGCCCGCGGAGCACTTCTCCCCATCCTTGATACAGGACACGGGCGCCAGGTCTCCCTCGGTGAGGCGCAGCACCTCGCCTACGGTGTACTCATCGGGAGTACGGTTCAGCCGATAGCCCCCGCCCTTTCCGTGCGCTCCCACAACCAGCTTGTTCTTCGCCAGCACCTGCAAAATCCGCTCAAGGTATTTCGGGGAAAGCTCCTGCCGCTCGGCAACGCTTTTCATCGGGATATACTCGCCGCTGTTATGCTCCGCCAAATCAATCAGCACCGAAAGCGCGTATCTCCCGCGCGTGGAAACCATCATTGAACATCACCTCGTACAATCACACTGCCGCAAATCACTTTTTCGGCTGAATAACAACCTTTCTGTATGTATCAAATCTCACCCACTTCTCAAAGAATGCGTTTTTCGCGCTCTCGGGAGTTTCGTCATACTCTTTAAGGAACTGCGCTGCCTCGTTATCGGAATTGACCTTAACCTCAAACCCTCTGCCGTTGATTACGGGTACGCCGCCGTACTTATACTCGCCTACGGGGAGAATTTCCGTAATCTTGCGTTCGCGCACCTTAACCGCTACGCTGTCGCGCAGGACGATAATGTCGAAGCTGTCAGGGTAGCGGTAGCTTTCGCCGCTTACGGGGATTTCGTCCCCCACGGTATAGGTGGACTTCACGGGCTGGTATTTCAGCACGTTCAGACTGCTCACATCGTAGTAGAATTCCTCGAAGATGTCGCCCCTCGCGGTGAGGTTTCCGTACTTAAAAGATGCCTTTTCCGCGCTCTCGCTCTTGTCGCTTACTTCCTCGACAACGCCGCAAGCAGAAGTCATATCAGACACGCGGTCGATGAGAATAAGCTCGCCGAGCGTCTTGTGAGAAGCGAACTTGTCTACGACAATTCCCTCGGTGAGCAGAATGTCGCACACCGCAATTCCGTTCTTGGAAAGCGTTTGAGCCTTGATATGCTCTCCCGTGTTCACGTCAATTGCGTAGTCAATGCCCGCGAGAATTCCCGAAATCGTCTTTGTTCCGAGCTTTACGAGGTAGTCCTTGCCGATTACAAGCTCCTCATCGTCCATCCACAGCAGGGAGACTTTCAGGCGCTTGTACACGGCAATATCCGCGTTCTTCGCAAGCACGCACCCGCGGGAAACGTCCACCTCTTTATCAAGCGTAATCGTCACGGGCTGTCCCTTGTGCGCGGTATCTACGCTCTTGTCGGTGACGAGAATTCCCTTAACCTTTGCCTTTTCGTTGCTGGGCAGAGTGGTGATTTCGTCCCCCACGCTGATACTTCCCGCCTCAATCTGTCCCTGAAATCCGCGGAACGTGTGGTCGGGGCGGCATACTCTCTGCACGGGCATATAGAAGCCGCGCTCGCTGTCGTCCGACGAAATATCCACGGTTTCGAGGTGTTCGAGAAGCGTTTCTCCGTTATACCATTTGATGTTCTCCGAGCGCTTGGTTACGTTGTCGCCCTCGGTCGCGGAGAGCGGGATAATCCGAACGTTTTCAAGCGAGAGTTCGGCGGTAAGCTCGGCAATCTGCTTTTCAATCTCGTTGAAGCGTTCCTCGCTGTAACCCACCAAGTCCATTTTATTAACCGCGAACACAAAGTAGCGTATTCCCATAAGCTTGCAGATACGCGCGTGACGTCTGGTCTGCACGAGAACGCCCTGTGACGCGTCCACGAGGATTACCGCCAAGTCCGCGAACGAAGCGCCAACCGCCATATTGCGGGTGTATTCCTCGTGTCCTGGGGTATCCGCTACGATAAAGCTGCGGCGGTCGGTGGTGAAATAACGATACGCAACGTCAATCGTTATTCCCTGTTCGCGCTCTGCCATCAGTCCGTCAAGCAATAAGGAATAGTCGATTTTTCCGTTTCTGCTGCCCACCTTGCTGTCCAGCTCCAGAGCTTTCTCCTGGTCGGCATACAGCAGCTTTGAGTCATACAGGATATGTCCGATAAGCGTGGATTTTCCGTCGTCAACGCTGCCACAGGTGATAAATTTCAGCAAGCCGTTCATCAGAAATACCCCTCCCTCTTGCGGCGCTCCATACTTCCCGCCGCTTCGTTGTCGATAACGCGCGAGGTTCTCTCGGAGGACACCGCGCTTAATGTTTCCTCAATAATCTCGTCGAGCGTGGTTGCTTTGGACTCCACCCCGCCCGTCAGCGGGTAGCAGCCCAGCGTTCTGAAACGCACCGACTTCAGCTGCGGCACTTCGCCCTCGCGCAGCGGAAAACGCTCATCGTCTACCATTATGAGGTTTCCGTCACGCTCCACCACAGGGCGCTCAGCCGCGAAGTAGAGCGGCACAATGTCGATATTCTCGCGCTTTATGTACTGCCATATATCCTTTTCCGTCCAGTTGGAAATCGGGAAAACGCGAATGCTCTCGCCCTTGTTGATTTTGGTGTTGTAGAGTTTCCACATCTCGGGGCGCTGATTCTTGGGGTCCCATGCGTGAGCCGCGTTTCTGAACGAGAAAATACGCTCCTTGGCGCGGGACTTCTCCTCGTCGCGTCTGCCGCCGCCGAAAGCTGCGGTGAAGCCGTATTTGTTCAGCGCCTGTTTAAGCGCCTGCGTTTTCATGATGTCGGTGTAAGCCGAGCCGTGGTCGAACGGGTTTATTCCTTGCTTCACTCCGTCCTCGTTGATGTATTCCAGCATTTCGATACCGAGCTTTTTCGCGGTTCTGTCGCGGAACTCAATCATTTCCCTGAACTTCCAGGTCGTATTGACGTGGAGGAACGGAAACGGCGGCTTTTCGGGGTAGAACGCTTTCATCGCAAGGTGAAGCATTACCGAACTGTCCTTGCCTATCGAGTAGAGCATAACGGGCTTTTCGCACTCTGCCGCCACCTCTCTGATTATGTAGATAGCCTCCGCTTCAAGCTCGTCAAGATGAGAAAATTCGCTCACTTGCTTTCCCTCCTAGTATTTGTTTGATTCTTTCGGATTGATTTCGATTTCGGTTGTATGCCCGTCCGAGCGCTCTATCACCCAGCACAGCAAATCGCCGCGCTTTTCGGTGTGAACCCTGCTCCCCATCCCGCCAATGTCCGCGCCGAGGAAAAACTCAATCGCGTGAACGGGACACTCCTTAATGCAGGAGGTACAGCCCCAGCAGTCTTTCGGGTACTTGATGAACGCTTTTTTATCCTCGCCGATTTTGATAAGCGTCCCGGGGCAGACCTCGCGGCACTTGCCGCAGCCTACACACTTTAGTTTATCAATCGCAATGCTCATACGTTCTCTGTCCCTCCTCGGTCAAATCGCGCAGGATTATTTTAATCTCGCCGTGTTCAAGGCGGGAGTTTACGTATTTTCTGAAATTTTCGTTATCCTTTTCGGGGTAGTCGAGATTTTCCGCAAAGCTGTGCCAGCGCGTTTCGTGACGCGCTTTCAGGTGTGCGATTACGCTTCGGCAAATCACCAATCGTTCGCGAAGCTCGTAAATGTACATCAGCTCCTGAAAATCGTCCGCGTGGAGCTTGTCGGAAAGCGACATCAGCTGCTTTATCTTGTCGTCCGCGATTTTAAGCTGCTTTTCGTTGAAGCGGTAGTTCGTCTTTATTCCTCCCGCATAGCTGTCCATCACCGTCTGCATTGCTTCTTCCAGCTGTTCGGTGGAGAAGAGGGACTTGTTCTCCCCGAGGAACCTCTCAACCTCGGCGATATGCGCGGAAATCTCGCTTTCGGGGATTGCTTCTCCCGCATTTTCCGCGAGGTATGCCGCCGCGGACTCAGCCGCGATTTCTCCCTCGGCAAGCGCACCCGTGACGTACTTCTGAGGACAGCCGCCCGCGACATCTCCCGCCGCGAACAGCCCCCTAATCGTGGTGGCTCTGCCTGTGTCCACCCAATAGCCGCTCGCCGTGTGACCTCCGACTATGTACGGCTCTGTGCCCTCGATTTCGACATTCTGCCGCGAGGGGAGCTTGCCGCTCTCAATCCACTTTATCGTCTGCGAGGGTGCCATATTGAGGTACGCTTTAAGCAAGGACTGCTCATTTTCCTCGGAAATGCCCTCCGTTCTGAGATAGCAAGGGCCTCTCCCCGCGAGATTTTCCGCCACCGTACCGTAAACGCGCTCCGAGGTGGTAAGCCCGTAGCGGCTCTCGTACACCTCGCCGAGCGAGTTCACCTGCTTCGCGCCCGCGCCCTGAGCAAGCGTTCCCGTAGGCGCGATTGTGTCCTTGCACCGAAGCGCGATAAACCGCATTTCAAACGTGGTCATCTCCGCGCCGTGCTTTATGCCCATCGCGTAGCCCGCACCGGTGTTGAACGGCGGATACCACATCTTGTGCCGCGAGAAGCCGGGGTTATTCGGCTTATAAAGTCCCGCCGCGCCGCCTGTCGCTATTATCACCGCGCTCGCTTCGATAACGTAGAACGTATCGTTCTCAATACCGATACCGTATGCGCCGTTTATTTTGTTCTCCGAAACGGAGAAGTCGATGATATTCACGCGATTAAGCACCGAAATATTCGGAAACGCTTCAACAGCTTTCGCAAGCAGCGGCTTTATATTTTCGCCGTTGATTTTGAGATTGCGGTTTCCTCTTGCCACATACTTTCCGTTCTCGTCCTTTAGTATTACAAGACCAAGATGTTCAAGCCTTTCCGTTACTTTATTCAGCCGCTCGGACATTGTGATAAGCAAATCGTCGCGGACAATTCCATCGGCGTCCTTTTTCGCGTAGTCCACATAGTCCTGCGGGGTTTTTCCGTCCACAATATATGCGTTAAGTGCGTTTACTCCCGCAGCAAGACACCCGCTTCTCTTGATATGCGCTTTCTCGCAAATCAGAATTTCCCCCTCGCATTTTTCCGCAAAGGTAAGCGCCGCATAGCACCCCGCCGTGCCGCCGCCTATTATAAGCAAGTCCGTTTTCAGACGTTCTGTTTTCATAATTCACCAAGTCACCCGATTTCTGCCAGATAATTCTCCACGGATAGAACAGCGTTTGCGCCGTCCGCCGCCGCGGTTATCACCTGTCGTAATGGTTTTGTACGAATATCGCCCGCCGCGAATATACCCCGTGCCGAAGTCGCGCAGTCCTCGTTTGCTCTGACATAGCCGTTTTCCAGCTCCACGAGGTCGCCGAGTGCTCCGCTGTCGGGGACTGTGCCCACCGCAACGAACACTCCGTCTACCGAGAGCCTTTTCTCCGCACCGTTTTGGAGGATTTTCAGTCCCTCCACCCGCTTTTCGCCGAGTATCTCTGTGGGTACTGAATTCAGCACACATTCGATATTGCTCTTTGCAAGAACGCGGCTTTGCAGCGACTTCCCCGCGCGGAATTCCTCTCTCCTGTGAACGAGGATTACCCGCTCGGCGATTTCCGAGAGGTAGAGCGCGTCACCCAGAGCGGTGTCGCCGCCGCCGATTACCGCAGCCGTTTTTCCCTTGTAGAACGCGCCGTCACAGACCGCGCAGTAGGAAACGCCCTTGCCCGACAACTCCGCTTCGCCCTTAATTCCGAGCTTGCGGTGCGACGCTCCCGCCGCGTAGATAACGGTTTTCGCGGAGAAGCTGCGCCCGTCCGAGAGAGATACCCGATAATTCCCCTCAACGGGAAGAATCGCGCTTACCTCGCCCTCGACAAACTCCGTACCGAGCGCTTCCGCATGAGAACGGAACTTCTCACCGAGGTCGTAACCGCTCTCGCCGTACAAACCGAGGTAGTTGTCAACGCGCTCGCTCTCGGCTATCTGTCCTGTGCCGAGGTACTCACGCTCGATTACTATGAAATTAAGCTCGGCGCGCTTGGCATACACCGCCGCCGACAAGCCCGCAGGGCCGCTGCCGACTATTATCGTATCGTAAACCGCATTCTCAGACATATTTTTTCCTTTAATCTTCTATTTCCAATCCCTCGTTCTCGGCGGTATCTCCGCTGATTTTAAACGAGTTGAGCACGGGATTTTCGCTGTCCATAAGCGAAAGAATGAGGTAGCTTGCCTTGCTGTCGTAGGCAAGCCGCTTATCCTCCTCGGAGGGACGGGAGGGGGATTCGGGGTGGGAGTGCCAGTTCCCGAGCGGAGAAAGCCCGTTCGCCCGCATATCCTTAATCGCCGCCAACTGCTCTTTCGGATCGAGCGAGAAATGCTCGTTGGAGTGGTCGATATTCGTGAGAAGATACACCTTTCGGATAACCTTGCCGCTGTCCGTAACCTCTCCCGCAATCAAGCCGCACGCCTCGTTGGGAAGCTCCGCTTTTGCGTGTGCGAGAATTTTCTCGTAGTCGCTTCTTAAAATCTTAATCATAGATGAACTCCGTCACATTCTGCCTGTTCGTAGTCGATAAGCTCCGTAATTGTCGGGTGAGTGCCGCAAACCGCGCAGTTGTCAGTGTTTGTGGGGAGCTTAACCTTGCGGAACTCCATTTTCAGCGCGTCATAAGTGAGCAGATAGCCCGTCAGCAGTTCGCCCACTCCGAGAATGTACTTCACCGCTTCCATAGCCTGCAAGCTGCCGATTACGCCGCCCATCGCGCCTATTACTCCCGCCTGCTTGCAGGTAGGCACTGCCTCCTTGGGCGGAGGGTTCTTGAATACGCAGCGATAGCACGGTCCCTGTCCGGGAACGTAGGTCATAAGCTGTCCCTGAAAGCGGATAATTCCCGCGTGGGAGAACGGCTTCTTCGCCATTACACACGCGTCGTTGATAAGGAACTTTGCAGGGAAATTGTCCGTACCGTCAATGATGAAGTCATAGTCCGCGATAAGCTCCATAATGTTCTCGCTGGTGACGAAGGTGCGGTAGGTGTTCACCTTGATGTCGGGGTTCATCGCCTCCATCGTTTCCTTCGCGGACTGCACCTTTGCCTTGCCGACATCAGCGGTAGCGTGGATAATCTGGCGCTGGAGATTGGAGAGGTCAACCTCGTCCGCGTCCGCTATTCCGATAGTCCCCACGCCCGCCGCCGCGAGATACATAGCCGCAGGAGCGCCCAAGCCTCCCGCGCCGATAATCAGCACCTTGGCGTTCAGCAGCTTCTTCTGTCCCTTTGCTCCGACTTCCTTGAGGATAATGTGGCGGGAGTAGCGCTCAAGCTGTTCGTTCGTGAATGCCATTACTGTCCGCCTCCCATAAAGTACAGAAATTCAACGCTGTCGCCGTCCTTGAGGGTGGTTGAAGCGAACGCGCCGCTCTCCACAAACTCATCGTTGATTGTTACCGTAACGTACTGAGGTGTTTCCACGTTCTCCTGCTCGATAAGCTGCGCTACGGTAAGTCCGTCTGCCTTTTCCTTCTTTACTCCCGCTACTGTGATTGTCATTGTCGGTATCTCCTTAAACGTTATTTTAAATCGTCAATAATTGCGGCAAGGTCTGCCTTTTTGGTTGTGCCCACTACGCGCTCTGTTTCCGCACCATTCTTGAAGAAGATAATGGTGGGAACTGCCTGTACTCCGTATTCCGCGGCAAGCTCTCCGTCATAGTTGACGTTGATTTTCGCAATTTTAATATCGCCGTAATCCTCCTCAAGCTCCGCGAGCACGGGGGACATTCGCTTGCACGGAACGCAGCTATCGGAGTAGAAATCCGCGAGGACAACGCCCTGTGCGTTCAGCACTTCCGCTTCAAAGGTATCCTTCGATACGCGTTCAGCCATTTAATCACCCACTTTCTTAACATAGAGAGTGTATGTCTCGTCTCCATTGTCAATGAGTTTAAGAATTTGGTGTCCTTCCTCTTTAATGCTGCGGGGAACGTTGCGGACAGGCTCTCCGTCATTCATCTTCACCGCGAGGATTTGTCCGTCGTCCAGCTCCTCAAGCGCCACTTTCGCCTTGACAAAGGTGGTGGGGCAAACAACGTCCGTTATATCCACGCTGTCGTCTGCGATAATATCAATTTCACTCGCATTAGCCATTGTAGACCTCCAAAATCTTTTGCTCAAACTTATCTTTTCCAACTCGGTCGATTGTATACTTGAAACGCTCGCTCGGCTTTGCATTTTCTGCGAAGAACTGAATTGCCGCGTCGCAAATCTCCATCAGCTTCGCCTTGTCCTCGATAAACGGGATAATCGTTTCGCCCTTGTTTATGCTGTTTCCGAACAGACCGCCAAACGATACGATATAGCCGTGAACGGTATCCCAAGCCTCGGTCGGGCAGCTCTTTACGCAGCGTCCGCAGAAGTTACAGCGGCTCTCGTCAAGAGTGATTTTTCCGTCCGTTATCGTGATTGCACCCGAACGACAAGCCTTTTCGCATACTCCGCAGTTAATGCAGTCGCTTTCTTTCCACTTAACCTTTATGCCGCCTTTAATTCCGAGGTCGTTCTCCTCGGACTTCAAGCAGTTGTTCTGACAGCCCGTAATGCCAAACTTGAACTTGTGCGGCAGCTCCTTTGCAAAGTACCGCTCGTCCAGCTCCTTAGCGAGTGCGTATGTATCAATACAGCCGCTCGGGCAGATTGCCTCGCCCTGACAGGCGGTGACTGTGCGGACGCGAGGACCGCATACTCCCGGCTCAACCCCGCCCTCGGCAAGCGCGTTCTTCACTTCCTCAATGTCGTCCAGCTTGATAAAGGGAATTTCCACGCTCTGACGCGAGGTGAGATGAACGTGTCCGTCACCGAACTTTTCGGCAACCGCCGCAATTGTCGCTAACTGAACAGCGGTCAGGTTTCCGCCCACCACGCGAAGTCTTAAAGAGAAGTTGTTCTTCTGCTTCTGGCGCATAAAGCCGCCCTTTTTTAGTGTTGCATAATCAACAGCCATTTCGTATATCCTCCGATTATCGTGATTTTTTTATCGCTTGGTCGAAATCCGGGAGCAAGTCCTCGGCGTCCTCTATTCCTACGCTTATTCTTATTGTGTCGTCATACACTCCCGCGCTG
>JBJESC010000139.1:0-3788 GCA_051882615.1 Oscillospiraceae bacterium | reverse complement strand
GAGCGTAAATCTTGTGAAAGGATATGATATGGGGCTTAACTATATCATACAAGGTTTATATGGTCGGAAGGATAATTTTTTCGGCGGCGGTTGCCATCGGCGGCGCGATATGTGCGGTCAGTGTTATCCACAGAAAGCGTCATGGGGTAAAAATACAAACCGCCGCAGTATCGCCTGACGGTGTGAATATATTGCTGTGCGGCGCGACAGGAGCAGGAAAAAGCAGCATTCTCAACGACATTCTCGGGGGGGAATATGCCAAGTGCGGCGAAGGCAAGGCGACTACCGTCGGAATACAGGGCTATGAGAGCGAAAACGGCGCTGTGCTGTATGACACCGAGGGCTACACCATAGAAAACATTTCCGATTATAAAGGAATGCTGGACAGTTTCATAAGAGAAAATAGCGTGACCGAGGTATGGTACTGTGTGAACGCCGAGTCCAAGCGCTTTACAGATACCGACGCGCAGTGTATTGATTTTATACGCGATGTACTGCAAATGAAAAACCTGTGCGTTATTCTTTCCAAAGCGGACGCGGTGTCATTCAGCGAGCTGACCGACCTCCACAGGAGCATTGCTGCGCATTTTCCCGAAATCAAGGTATATAGCTATACTACAAAATCGCAGGACAGCGACCTGTACAAGAACACGATGCAGTCTGACAAGGAAGAGCTTCTTCAAAGATTGACGTTAAATAAGGAGGACAGCTATGGAAACCAAAACTGAGCCGGATTATCGTAATTTCAATGCAGACGCAGAGCTTGCCAAAATAAAGCAGAAAGTCAAGAAACCTAACCTTTTCCTTTGCGGCGCGACCGGCGTGGGAAAAAGCAGTCTTGTTGCTGATATTTTCAATTACTCTATGAAGGACGCGCCGAAGTCGGGCGAAGGCGTCCCGGTAACTCACGGAGTACACAGGTATGAGAGCAGCGAGCTTGGCATTGTGCTTCACGACAGCGAGGGCTACGAGATAGGCAGTGAGCGTCAGAAACATTATTATAACGATGTTATCGGCTATATAGACGAGTGCAACAGATCAACCGATCTCAACACCATGGATTTGCGAATCCACGAGGTGTGGTACTGTGTTTCTGCGGCAGCCAAGCGGTTTACCGATACTGACGAGGGTATCGTGAGGTGCCTTCTGGAAAAGAAGCTGCCGGTCTGCATTATTATCACCAAAATCGACGAAGCAAGCGAGGACGAGCTTGACGACCTCAAAAGCGTGATAAGCAGCAAGCTCCCGGAGCTTAGCATTTTCACATATTCAAGCCACCCAATATCACCTGAAACCTGCAGCTCTCCTGAACAGTATAATATGCGTATGAGCTGCTGCGATGCGATAAAGGAAGCCGGGTATATTCAAAAGGACGAGCTTATTCACTGGGCGAACCAAAACCTCGACGCAAGCCTGCGCACAGGACTTCTTTCTTCGGTAAAAGGCTCGCTGAACGAAAAGCATGACCACGTTAGAAAGGTTATCGTTCCGATGTACACTGCCGGTGCAGTTGCGGCTGTTGTGGGAAATGCGTTCGTTCCTGTTCCGTTTACTGATTCTGTTGTTCTGATGGGACTTCAGACCCGTATGGCTGTACACATACTTCATGTGTATAATTTCGAGTCCATCTGTGAGGCAGTCAGTTCAGTGATAGGCTCAACTGTCATTTCAACCATCGGAAAAACTATTGCAGGCTCGATAATTAAGGTTATACCGGGGATAGGTGCTGCCGCTTCGACCGCTGTTAATTCCACCGTTGCTGCAACGATCACCGGCGGTATCGGCTATGCAATTGATGAATTGTCTTACAAGTACATGGTTTCCTGCGTTGACAATAACGGCAAAGCCGGGATACCGTTCGGCGATTATTTCACGCCCGAAAATTTCAAGACAGCTTTTGAAGCGGTAAACGAGAAATACGGCGACATATTCAAGGAAATGGCTGAACAATTTATAAGAAAGGAAAAGTGACAAAGCGTCATGGAACATCTAACTACTTCTGTTCTGGTTATCGGAAAGTCAGGCGTAGGAAAAAGCTCTCTGCTGAATTATATGTTTGACCGCCGGGTCGAAAAAGTCGGAGTGGGCGCTCCTGTAACTCCGAAAGGTTTGTACTCGCATACCTACGAATACAGCGACAGCTTCTCAATAAATATCTACGACACATGGGGACTTGAAGCCGACAAGGCAGAGGAGTGGCAGCAGATCATTGACGAAGAAATAGCTAAGCATGACAAGATGAAAATTTCCGACTGGTTCAACACGGTCATCTACTGCCTGTCCGCAGGGAACTCACGGGTGGAGGATTTCGAGATAAGCATGATCAAGAGCCTTACCTCTCAGAACAACAATGTTGTCGTTGCACTGACCCACTGCAAAACACAAGACCCGAATGAAAAAAAGGGCATGGTTGACGTACTGGTGGCGGAAGCCGGAATAGAAAGAGATCATATCATAAATGTTTCAAGCGTTTCCAAGAAACTTCTGGGCGGTACTACCACAACAAAATTTGGCAGAGATGAGCTGTTCAGCGCAATATTGCAGAATCTCTGGAAATGTATCTGCGGAAAGCTGCCGGGCAACATCAAAAACGATGTCCGTATTCATCTCAGCGGCAGCCGGAACGAGCAGATAAAAAAGGTCAACAAAAAAATCAATATGTTCTCGTTTGTCAAGGATAAAATCGTTGGTTATAAATCTCCGTCGGAAACTCTGGAGCATTTCGGCGAGGAAATATCCCAAGATATCCTTGATATATGCAAGGTTGCAAATCGTCAGGTGAACAGGCGTTTCACCGAAGCCAATGATTACTATTTCGCACTGTACGAGCGCTATAACAACCGGATCTCCGAAGCAAAGAAGCTGGTGATAAAGCTAAACATGAAGTGCGATTTTCTGGAGAATTACAGAAAAGATATAAGAGTTTCCTTTGGCAAAAAAGGCTTCGTAAATATCGCACGGATAGCTAAAGAGGATATCAATTCTTTCGATGAATTTAAAGATGTCGTAAGCCGACTTATCGAGGGATTCAAGATCAACTGGACAAGCGTAAGGAAAAAACGCGAAAAAGCATACGAAACCATTAACGCCTGCTATGACGAGATCGAACAAAAGCTGTCCGAACAAATCGACATCATTACATCCAGAATCAACAATGCATACTATATCGAATGATCTGTACCACTTGTAGAAAACAGAGCGGTTTTCTTCTGTGTTTGCGCCGGGAAGAACTATTGCAGCAGAAAAAAGCTGCCGTATGTTTTCAATATCGTTTTCTCTTATGCCATTGCGAAATCAATAGAATGCTGCGCTGAGATCGTTCAGCAGGGGTATTCCGTCATAGTCTGTATGCAAAAGCTGCTCGATAAGCGGCTTTTGTGCGGTTATTGCGGGGATATTACCTATCTCGGCAAGGGCAGTCGCTTTCTTCATAAGGTCGGTTCTTCCGCGCGAATATTTGTCGCCGCAAATCAGCCTGAACTCCGGCATATACAGCAGGTAGTCAAACCGCAGCGCCTTTGCCTCGTCATCTGTTGAATACACCAAACGGAACAAGGGACAACCGATAATTCGACACAAATACTCTCGGATATTCCGCAGATTAGCGAGGTATCGGAGAGTTATTTTTTTGAGATAATGTTTGATATGCAGTAGGTTGAAAAATATGATATATCAATTGATTTCTGACCGGATTTATGGTATAATTATTGTATATCAGATAATGTGTCAAATCAAAGAAATGAGGTTTATATGGAATACGAACTTATCAATCCGCTTGTAAGCGAGAT
>JBJESC010000138.1:0-3799 GCA_051882615.1 Oscillospiraceae bacterium | reverse complement strand
CGCGTTGATTGCGTGACGGACGGCTTTCGTATTCAGATAGAGCTCCTGCATTATCTGAGGGGAGTTCCTGTTGATGTCCGAGATGAAATCCTTGTCCAGACCGCTTTCCTGAGCGGCAAGGGTTGTCATTTCCTTGTAATAGAAAGGAATTCCCAGACGTTCGGCGACAATTTTTCCTATCTGCTTGCCCGAAGAACCATGCTGTCTGGCAATGGTAATGATAACGCCGGGCTTTGAGGGGAGAATAGCGAGTTTCGGCTCGTGCTTTTTTGCCCTGTTGAGATACGGGTGCTTGAAAAATCTCCACGTCATAAAAAATCCCACAACGGAGGTAATTCCGTCGGTTACGGGGTAGGTGAGCCAGAAGTAATCCAGCCCCCAACGCGAGAACAGGTATCCCAGCGGCACGAACAGGAAAACGGTGCGGATTACGGTGAGCAGGGAGCTTCTGATGCTCGCTCCCACCGCCTGAAACAGCACGGGATAGGTCAGCGAGGTGACAAGCGGAATAAAGCTGATTCCGATAATCCTGAATGCGGTAATTCCTATTCTGATTACCTCCTCGTCCGAGGAGAAAAAGCGCAGCATAGGCTCGGGGATAAAGACAAAGCACAGCGTTCCAAGAAACATGAGCGCCATACCGAAAATAATAGCGGTATTGAGCGTTTTCTTGCAGCGGTCGGCATTGCGCGCGGCGAAGTTAAAGCTGATAATCGGAACAATGCACGTTTGCATTGCTCCAAGCGGAATGAAGAAAAAGCTCTGCCACTTGTAGTACAGTCCGAGCACCGTCACCGCCGCGTCGGAGAATGTAGCCAGTATCAGATTCAAGCCGAAAATATACAGCGTATATGCCGACTGCATAAGGATATTCGGCACTCCAAGACGGAAGATTTTAAGGATATAGTGCGGGTACTTATCAATAGACGGGGATTTGTAGAAGCCCTTTCTCATCACAATCAGCGCGGCAGTAACCTGTCCGATTACCGTTGCAACAGCAGCGCCCGTTATTCCCAGACGGGGGACTCCAAGCAGTCCGAATATCAAAATCGGGTCGAGCAGTATATTTACCACAGCGCCCGCAATCTGCGCGAGCATCGGGGTTTTCATATCACCGCGCGCTTGGAGAATTTTCGTCCAGACGCTTTCAAGGAACAAGCCGAAGCTGAAAACGCAGGTTATTCTCCCGTAAATAACGACGTCTTTGATTACGTCCGGTGAAGAAGTCTGCATACGGGCATAGGCAGGCATAATCGCAAAGCACACCGCGGCGAAAACAGCCCACAGCGCAATTGCAATGGGAGTACCCGTGCCCGCATACTCGTCGGCTTCCTCGCTCCGACCGACGCCAAGCTTTGAAGCCATAACGGTGTTGATACCAACGCCTGTTCCAACCGCGAGAGCAATCATCAGCAGCTGTAAGGGATAGACAATCGAGAGCGCAGTAAGTCCCGACTCGGAGACTTTTCCCACAAATACGCTGTCAATAATATTGTAAAGCGCCTGAATAAGCTGAGCCAGCATAACAGGCGGTGCAATTTTAAGAAGAATTCGGCTGATTTTCTCCGTGCCGAAATAGTTGTTGTCAAGTGCGTTCATTTTTCCTCCGTTTTTTCCCTCAACGGGAAATAATCCACGCTAATTATACTACTTTTGGGAGAGAATGTCAATTTGTTTTTATATGCTTCAAAAAGGTATTGTGTCCTTGACAAGGGGATATTATCCGTGATATAATTGGGTTAATGCACTATGATTGAATTCCGAAAGGCGGGGCGGAGATGAAAACAGGACTTGTACTCGAAGGCGGCGCAATGCGCGGAATGTTCACAGCGGGCGTGCTGGACGTGTTTCTGGAGAATAACATAACGGTAGACTGCGTTGTGGGCGTATCTGCGGGGGCGCTGTTCGGGGTGAACTATCTTTCGGGGCAGAACGGGAGGGTAATCCGCTACAACAAGCGCTTTAACAGCGACAAGGACTATATGGGAATTCGCCCGCTGCTGCGGGAGGGGAATATATTCAGCACCGAGTACGCTTACGACAGAGTTCCGCGCAGACTTGATCCGTTTGATGACGAAGCCTTTAAGAAGTCGGGAGTTCCGTTTTACGCGGTAACGACCGATGTGGAGAGCGGCGAGCCTCGGTATGTCCGCATTAACAGCGTGTTTGAGCAGATGGATACGCTCCGCGCCTCGGGTTCGATGCCGTTTGTGTCAAAGCCTGTTGTGATAGACGGACGGAAGTATCTTGACGGAGGAATTTCGGACAGTATTCCGTTTGAGTGGCTGTCAAAACAGGGCTGCGACAAGCTGATTGTGATACTCACGCGCGATATGGAATACCGCAAAAAGCCGATGAACAAGGCACTTATCAAAGCGTATGGCTTGAAGTATCCGAAGGTTGCCGAAATGCTGCTTACTCGTCACACGCTATATAACAAATCCGTCGAGCTGCTGAAAGAATGGGAAGCAGAGGGAAAGGCGTTTGTTATTCGTCCGTCAAAAACGATTGACATAGGGCGAATTGAGAAAAATCCCGAGAAACTGCAATCGGTGTACGACCTCGGGCGGAGCGACGGGAAATCGGTTCTGGGCGCTCTCGGAGAGTATATGGGCGTAACGGTGAAGTAAATGGATTTAAAGCAGAGGGCAAAACGGCTGAAAAAGGACATTCCCGCGGTTTTTCTCGCGCTGAAGCATAAGGAAACGCCCGTCATTGCGAAAATCCTCGCTGCGGTGACGGTGGGGTATGCGCTTTCGCCGATTGATTTAATTCCCGATTTTATCCCCGTATTGGGGTATCTTGATGATTTGATATTGCTTCCCGCGATGGTGGCTCTCACCGTGAAGCTTATTCCTCCCGAGGTGCTGTCCGAGTGCCGCGAGAAGAGCGAGAATTTGTGGACAGACGGCAAGCCGAAGAAGTGGTACTATGCCATTCCGATTGTGCTGTTGTGGCTGCTGATTGTGTGGCTTATTGTTAAGGCGATTTGGTTTTAGGTTATTGAGAAACCAAAGCAAACATATTCGAACGTTGTTTTCGGGGGCAGACTATGCAGGAATATTTTGTTCAAAAAGCCGGGTATGATGATTTGCAGGAAATACTCGATTTACAGTACCTGGCTTATCAAAGTGAAGCGGAATTATTTGGGACAAGGGACATTCCTCCGCTAAAACAGACATTGGAGGAAGTTATCTCGGAAATCCGAGAAGGAATAATTCTTAAGATAGTGGATAATGGGAAAATTATTGCTTCGGTTAGAGCAGCATTAAAAGGTGAAACGGTTTATATTGGAAAGCTTATGGTTCATCCGAATTACAGATGTATGGGGCTGGGAACAAGTCTGCTTTCAGAAGTGGAAAAGGTTTTTCCGAATAAGAGATATGAGTTGTTCACCAGTACGCGCAGCAAGAACAATATCGGAATGTATCAGCGTTTGGGGTACCGACCTTTTAAGGAAAAGAAAATTAACGAGGAACTTACCTTTGTTTTTTTAGAAAAATTTCAAAAAACCTCTTGACTCTCCCTTTAGGGGATAGATTAAACTATGGTTAAGGAGGCGATAATATGCTGAAGATTGGTGATTTTTCAAAGCTCTCGCTGATTACGGTCAAGGCGCTGAGGTTTTACGAGAAAGAAGGTCTGCTTATCCCGAAAGAAACTGACGAGTGGACGGGGTATCGGTATTATGACACCGCCCAGCTGGAAACAGCGGCGAGAATTAAGGCATACCGACAGATGGACCTCTCAATCGACGAAATCAAGTCAATATTTTCCGGTGCACAGGAAAAGGATATTC
>JBJESC010000137.1:0-3814 GCA_051882615.1 Oscillospiraceae bacterium | reverse complement strand
GCGCTCGGCTCTTATGGCGACAGCCTTGCGGAGGCGGGCTTTGACGTTGCCGCTTTAGTTGAAGAACCCATGGAGGGTGTTCCCGCCGCGGAGGATTACGGCGTGTGGGTTCCCGGTATTCCCGTACTTGTTGAGGGCGGTCTTGAAGCTGTGGAATGCGCTGACTGGCTGCAAAGCCTTATCGTTGACGGAATTGTCGCGGGCGTGGGCGCGGTACTCGGATTTGTACCGCAAATGCTGGTGCTGTTTATCTTCCTCGCGTTCCTTGAAAGCTGCGGCTACATGGCTCGAATCGCGTTCGTAATGGACAGAATTTTCCGCAAATTTGGTCTTTCGGGCAAGTCGTTTATACCGATGTTAATCGGCACGGGCTGCGGCGTTCCCGGCGTAATGGCGAGCCGCACAATCGAAAACGAGCGCGACCGCCGCATGACTATCATGACGACAACCTTTATTCCCTGCGGCGCAAAAATGCCGATAATCGCGCTTATCGCGGGCGCGCTGTTCGGAAACGCGTGGTGGGTTGCGCCGAGCGCTTATTTCATCGGCGTTGCGGCTATCATCATCTCGGGAATTATCCTGAAAAAGACGAAAATGTTTGCGGGCGAACCCGCGCCGTTTGTAATGGAATTACCCGCGTACCATCTGCCCACTGTCGGCAACATTCTCCGCTCCATGTGGGAGCGCGGCTGGTCGTTCATCAAGAAAGCCGGAACAATTATTCTGCTGTCCTCGGTGATAATCTGGGCTGGCTCGGTATTCGGCAATCTGCCGGACGGAGGATTTGGTTTCAGCACGGAAATTGCGCTTTCCGACAGCGTTCTCGGAATCATCGGCGGGGCAATCTGCTGGATTTTCGCGCCGCTCGGTTTCGGCGAGCCTACCGCGGCAATTGCTACCATCATGGGTCTTGTGGCAAAGGAAGAGGTTGTCGGCGTATTCGGAGTGCTTGATTTTATGGGAATGACCGCACTTGCCGGATATTCATTCCTCGTGTTCAACCTGCTGTGCGCGCCCTGCTTCGCGGCGATCGGCGCTATCAGGCGCGAGATGAACAACGCAAAGTGGACGGCATTCGCGATAGGATATCAGTGCGTATTCGCGTATGCAGTCGCGCTGATGATTTATCAGTTCGGGCTGCTGTTCACCGGCGCTGTAAACGTTGTGGGACTTATCTTCGCGGTGCTTGTCCTTGCGTTCATGATTTTCATGTTGGCAAGACCGTATAAGGAAAGCACAAAGCTCACTGAAAAGGTCAAGGTATAAATATAATCTGCCGCGCCTTTTGCGGAAAGCGAGGCGCGGCGTTTTTGAAAGGCGGAAATTATGTCTACTGTAATTATTAGCTTGATAGTCGCGGCTGTCCTTTTTCTTGCAGGAAGAAAAATATACAAGGACAAGAAAACGGGAAAATCCCTCTGCGGCGGGAAATGCTCCGGCTGCCCGAATTGCTGCGCCTGCCACAAGGAGAACGCAAAATGAGCGAGCCAATACAACTCACCTACGCGCAGAAAAAATACCTGTTCGCGATATACAAACTCGGACAGGACGGCGGGGAAGTGAAATCTTCTGAGGTTGCGAAAATAGTCGGCGTAAGCAAGGCGAGCACTGCGATAATGACCGAAAGACTTGTGGAGAGCGGCTTTATTGAAAAGGAACCTTACGGGAAAATAAAATTAACCGAAAGCGGAATAAAGGCGGCGAACCCGATATTCACCAACTGCGTGATTATCCGTGATTTCCTCGAAAACGCTCTCGGTCTGGACGAAAAAACCGCCGACGAGGACGCGGTGCAGTTATCTGTTCACGCTTCGGAGAAAACCTTAAATCGCCTGTCGGAATTCATTCCGGGGAGATGATGACGTGACTACCGGAATAATCATTTCGGTGCTTATTGTCGTGTGCTTTATTGGGTTAAGAACTTACGTTAAAAAGCTGTCACACGGCTGCTGCGGCGCGGGCGGCGATAAGGAGCGGAAAGTCACCAAAACCGCCGATTTAGCGGAGTACAAATATTATTATTCCGTGAAGATAGGCGGAATGTCCTGCAAAAACTGCGCGGTGAGAATTGAAAACGCGTTCAATCGGCAGAAAGGCATTTTCGCGCGGGTTGACTTCAAAAGCGGCACTGCCGAGGTTTCCGCGAAAGAGCCGCTGCCGGAAATCGTCATTCGTCAAACGGTTGTTGGGCTTGGGTATTCGGTTGATGAAATAAAACAGGATGATCTTTGAACGTGAAATGAATTACTTATACAATTTTTCGTGTGCTGCATTTTCTCCGCTCTGCCGCCGGAAAACGAGTCGTTTGCGGCTTACAGCGCTGTATTCAGAAAAATACCCCTTGACAACTCGGAAAAGATGTGCTAAAATAACATTGTTACGTAACATTGTTATCAAGGCAGGTGAAATACGGATGGCTGACCGTGAAACCCGTGAGCTGCTTCTCGAAAGCGGCAAAAAGGAGTTCCTCGAAAAAGGGTACATGAAGGCTTCGCTGCGGAAGATTTGCGCTGACGCGGGAGTTACCACCGGGGCGTTGTATTTCTTTTTTGAGGACAAGGAGGACTTGTTCGGCGCAATTTCCGAGCCGCCGCTGAAAGAGCTTACCGAGATACTGAACGGGCATTTTTCGGCTGATGTTGAAGCTATTTCACAGGCTCACACGCCGGTCGGCTTGAATGCTCATGAGCTTGTGGATCACGATGAATTTGTTTTCCACCTTATTCATCATATATACAGCAATTATGACGCATTTATCCTGCTGCTGACAAAGTCGCAGGGGTCGAAGTATGAGAACTGCGTTGACAGCCTTGTGGATACCATTGAGCAGTTTTACCTTGCACTGTCGGAGAAAATCGGCGCTCACTACGGCGCAAAGGTGAACCGATATATGCTCCACTGGCTCACGCACATGATGGTGGATTCCTTTATTCACCTCATCACCCATGAGTGCGATGAAGAAAAGGCGGTTCGGTATATGATGCGAATTATGAATTTCATTCTTAACGGGTGGCAAAGAGCCGTTTTTGAATAAACGGCTTTTTTGATAAACCATACATAACAGTGTTATCCTACTCTAACATTCCGTCTGAAAGGCGGTATATATTTTTGTGTAACACATAACAATGTTATGCTAATTTAACTTTTCGGGAGGTATTTCTATGTATCTGGAAGTAAAAGACGTGAAGAAAAGCTACGGCAAGGATTCAAGCTATATCCAAGTGCTGAAAGGCATTTCCACCGGGGTTGAGCGCGGTCAGATGTGCGTTATTCAAGGCACAAGCGGAAGCGGAAAATCCACGCTGCTGAACTGCATAGGCGGTCTGGACACAATGGATTCCGGTTCGGTTAAGGTTGACGGAAAGGAGATTTTCGGGCTGAAACCAAATGCGCTTTCCGACTACCGCCGCGACAATCTCGGCTTCATTTTTCAGTTCTACAACCTCGTGCCGAACCTCACCGTGCGGGAAAACATACAGGTCTGCGAGTACATTTCCGAAAACCCAATGAATATTGACGAGCTGCTGGAAACCCTCGGACTTACCGAGCACCAAAACAAGTTCCCCTCGCAGCTTTCGGGCGGTCAGCAGCAGAGGTGCGCTATCGCAAGGGCGCTGGTGAAGAACCCGAAGCTGCTTCTCTGCGACGAGCCGACAGGCGCGCTTGACTCCAAAACCTCCCGCGATATCCTCATTCTTCTGGAGCGGATAAACGCGAAATACGGCACCACAATGCTTATCGTTACCCACAACAACGCGATAAAGAACATGGTTCACAAGGTCATAATCATCAAGGACGGGCTTATCAAAAAGGA
>JBJESC010000136.1:0-3819 GCA_051882615.1 Oscillospiraceae bacterium | reverse complement strand
AAATCTTCTCTTGAAACCGGAGCATATTTTCCCCGATAAGGTCTTGACGAGGAACAAGATGAACAAGACAGGCGCTGCGGCAGTATTCAAGATAATTGTACAGCGTTTCGTTTGAAATTGTTCTGCTCTCGCTTTTAAGATATTTAATAATGCTGTTTGCCGAAAAGGTGTTGCCAATCATACCGACAAGATACATCAGCAGCCGCTTAAACTGCTCAACATCGCGTATTTTGTTTCTCGCGACGATATCCTTTATCATTATCGAATCGTAGATATCGCTCAAATACTGTTTCTTTTCGTTGTCACCCATTGGGAATTGATAAAGAAACGGCATACCGCCCCATTGAATATAAGTCTGAAAAGCTTCCTTCTCGGACTTGTCGGGCAGCATTTGCATTACTTCCTTGAATGAGAAAGGATAGATATTGAATTTGACATAACGTCCCGCAAGATAGGTTGCAAGCTCGCCCGACAGGAGTTTTGCATTTGAGCCGGTCACATAAATATCGCAGTCAAAGTCAATCATACAGGAGTTTACAAGCTTTTCCCAGCCTTCAAGCTCCTGCACCTCATCAAGAAACAGATAAGTCTTGGATTTATTTTTCTCGCACACGGTCTTGATATATGCGTAGGTTTCATCAACGCTCTTTACAAAATCTACGGTTTTAGTTTCAAAGTTTATCGAAACAAACTGTTTGGAAGGAATGCCGCTCTCTTTTAACTCATCTTGAATCAAGGTCAGCATAACGGATTTTCCGCAGCGTCGAATACCCGTCAGCACCTTGACAATATTCTGCCCGATAAACGGACGTATCTGTTTAAGGTACAGTTCTCGCTTAATCATATTATCACACTCCTTTTAAATAATATATCACAATTTTACCGAAAAGTCAAGGTTTTTTTGGCAATAGTTTTCGACATATCGAAAAGTAATGACAGTTTTTCAATGCTTTGTCGTGTGTATTTCTTATCCGCACCGTATTAAAAATGACTGACTTTTATTGAATGGTTGGTCGCTGAATATACAAAAAGTATTTTATGGAAGATAATGAGCGGTTGCCGAATATCGACAACCGCCTTAGTCTCAATCGCTCTCCACAAACAACTTAACAGGATACTTTATGCTGCACCTTTCGGTGGAGAATAAGCCGCTCAATACTGCACAGCCTGTTTCCAGATTGTTGAGGCAATATTCCGCACCATCATACCCTTTGAGATTCATTGTTTTGAGCGTATCGGTGCAGTTTGCCGGCCTGAATGAGCAAAAGCTATTGCATTGATTCAGGAGCTTGCCTATGTTTATTGCGTCATCAGAGGAGAGATACTGCGTTGCCATAATCGTGGAAATGCCGAATTTCCGTCCTTGTCGAAGCATTTTTGAAGCAAGCGGCGCCTTCCCGTCCAGTCTGAATTTCTGTACCTCGTCAAGAATCAGCGTACAGGTGTTAATACTGCTGCTTTGGACGGAGTTTTTGTAATCGAAAAGCTCCTCGAGAATAAGGTCAAGCACCGGCTTAATTTCCAATACCTCAAGGTTGGAGAAATCCAGTATAGAAATCACACCTGAACAACATATATCCTTCCAATCAAGCAATTTGTCGTTTGTGATACCGCTTTCCTGCATTGCGGTATTAACTTCTTCAAGCGAGGACGTTTTGTTGTCGGAAACGATTTGCTCGAAAGCCTCAAACAGTTCGCTTGCAGAGCTGCATTTGTTCAGGTAAGAGGAAATCTCTTTAAGCTCATTTTTCTGCTTGGTTGATAGGTCGGCACAGGCACTTGCGGCAGTAATCAGCGTCTTTCCCGATGCAGAGGAGGAAATGCAATATTCATCGCCGATTGAATACACCAACACATTGTCGCCTGTCATTGTTCGGCTGAATTGCCCGTCGGTGTCTATTATCACGGTTTCAAGCCCGTTTCGAGCGGATTCTCTCGCCCATTGACGGAGCAGGGTGCTTTTTCCGCTTCCCGAGGAACCCGAAATATAAACGTTCGCGTTCTCCGAACCATCGGCTTTGTTAAGCGTGAAAAAGAGCGGCTTTCCCGATGTGGTTCTGCCGAGATAGAGTTGGACCTGCGGTGCACAGTACGCAAATTCATCGGTTTCGGGTAGCT
Organism: Oscillospiraceae bacterium; assembly: GCA_051882615.1. Lineage (GTDB taxonomy): Bacteria > Bacillota > Clostridia > Oscillospirales > Ruminococcaceae > CAG-115. The sequence continues at coordinate 1,701 of JBJESC010000136.1, read as the reverse complement.
GTTCGCCAAAAGTAAAGAGCTTGCTGTTGTCTAAACAGTACATATTCTCGGTTTTTCCTGCCATCGGAAGCGATACTTTTTTCTGAAGCTTTCCGTCCGTAAGGAGAAGATTTTCTTTTCGGAGAGCCTCAGCAAATCCCCTTGATTTCTCAAAACCGCACAATTCGGAAAATCTCGCAAAGCTGATGGCGTCAAGGGAAATCTTTTCGCTGTCAACCAGAATAATGCCGCTTGGGGTTATTTTTCTGCATTTATTGCGCTCAAATACCGGTATTCCGACATCGGTCATTAGTATTTCCTTGAGCTTTTCGGCGATTGAATTTGTTCCGCCCTCGTTGGTTTCGATAAGATGCGCCGTCATATCGTCTATGAGCTTTTGGCGTATGCTCGGTTCAAGCTCCCACGACGATACGAAAACGTCAAATATCGCAAGAAGAGCGGCGAAAAGTGAAGCAGACATATCGCTTAACCTTGCGTCGTTGTCAAGCATCGAGGAGAATTTTTCGTAGCTTTGCGAAAGCTCTTGCAGAGTCAAAGTGCCGCTCTCGGAAATTAACCTTTTCATAAGCCAGAAAGCAACCTTGTGCGAGGATTCTCCAAGGCTGTTGTCCAGATTCATTCTGATAATTCTGTCGCTGTCTTTTTTGAACGGATTATCCGAGGTGGTTACAACAATAGGCAGACAATTTATTTTTGCAGCACCCTCGCTTCCCGATTTGTCCATAACCTCAATAAGCTTTTCTGCAAAATAAGAGCTTGCAGAATCGGCTATAATGAAGGATAGGTTTTCTTCAACAGATTCCAGACTTTCCGCCATACGCTTGCCGAGAGCTATCTGCGGGGTGTTGGGGAATGCTTTGCTCAACACGTCTTTCGCTGTGTCAATGTTATTGCATTTCAGCAAGATTACGGGATTTGCCTTGTGATTGATCCACGCTAAAGGCAGCCTGATTTCCGAGTAGCTCCCGATTAAAAGTAATGCAGCGTTAGCAAGGTTAATGCTGTCGTCTTTCAATCCGAATCGTGTTCGGCAGTCCCAACTCTCACAGGAGGATTTAAATATTTCAAGTTCATTGCTATGCCGAATTGTGTTATCGGTAAAGCTGAATCCCTTGTTTGTCACATTAAGTGAAAGAGATTTTACCTGATTATTTAGGTATTCGCACAGATAGGACAACTTTTCCGACTTGTGGATAATAATGCCTTTCTCCTCAAGCTGCACTTTCAAAAGTTTGGGATTATGCAGAGTTTCCATAGGCACTTGAACAGAAGTTGCCGCATAGCCGGGAGGGACAATGGAAAGACTTACTAAATCCTTAACGCTGCTGTCTTCGGATATTATTTGCACTTTTGCAATTGCGTCAACCGTTCCCGAGCAAAGCACCTCGGCATGACTTTTATTTGCGGAATTATTCTTATGCTTAAACTTCTGCGGAGGAAGAGGGGAGATGAGGGGGAGCCCGTATTGATTATACGGATAAGCAACTTGTGATACCGTTTCGTTTGACGCCTCTTCTTTGCGGACTGCGGAATTGTGCAGTAAAAGCATACGGTTCTGCCCCTTCACAACGATATAGTACGACAGAACGGATTCCCTCTCGTCACAATACGAATCACTCATTTCTGCCAATGGCGGCATAGCGGTGTTGCTTGCGGCACATACCTCTTGATTTGGTTGAGCTTGTGTGTGAACAGTACTAT
>JBJESC010000135.1:0-16675 GCA_051882615.1 Oscillospiraceae bacterium | reverse complement strand
GCAATCCGCGTTAATCCCGAATACAGCGAGATTGAAACGGACATCTACAACCCGTGCTTCTCGGGTTCACGGCTCGGAACAACGCTCTCCCGCTTTATGGAGGACATCGACCTCGTGACGGGCGACTACGCGATTGACGGACTGCATTTTCACACAATGTGCGAGCAGGGCGCGGATGTGCTGGCACGAACTCTCCCCGTGGTGGAGGAGAAGTTCGGCTTTATGTTCGACAAAATCAAGTGGATAAACTTCGGCGGCGGACACCATATCACCCGCGAAAATTACGACTTGGAGCTGCTTATTTCAACAATCTGTAATTTTAAGTCGAAATATGACCTGGAGGTATATCTTGAACCCGGCGAAGCGGTGGCTTTGAATGCGGGTTACCTCATAACTTCCGTTATGGACGTTATCAAAACCCCCGAAAACGGCTTTGACCTCGCTATTCTGGACGCTTCGGCGGCGTGTCATATGCCCGACGTCCTCGAAATGCCGTACCGTCCCGAGGTTTCGGGCGCGGGAAAGCACGGCGAGAAGCCCTTCGCCTACCGTTTCGGCGGCAACACCTGCCTTGCGGGCGACATTATCGGCGACTACTCCTTTGACGGTGAGCTTCACGAGGGCGACCGACTTGTTTTTCACGATATGGCTATCTATTCAATGTGTAAGAACAACACGTTCAACGGAATTCCGCTCCCCGCGATTTACCGTCTGCGGGATAACGAGGTAACGCTGCAAAAGAGCTTCGGCTATGAGGATTTCAAATTACGCCTCTCGTAATTGAGCGTCGGACTGAGGGTTTTTGTCAAAATTTTCAACAGGAGGGAATATTTTGTCGGTTTTATACAATATGGATATTTTCTCCGCGCTGAAAATCCTATACGGCGACAGAACCGACGGTTTTCCCGAGGAGGATTTTGAAACGAACGAGCGGGAGCGCGGGTTGATTCTCCCCGAAATTCTGAAACGCTTCCTGCGCGACTACGGTTATATGTCCATCAATCGCCTTTCGGGAAGCGCGAAGTTCCTCCACCCGAATATAATGTCAAAGCGGTATTTCAGCTATGTGGACAACCCCAAGCTTCCGCTTACGATAATCGGCAGAGCGGGCGAGTACTTAGTGGGAATAGCAACCGCAAAGCGCCCGGACCCCGAGATTTATCTGGTTATGCAGACTCCCGAGGAGGTAAAGCTGCTCCCCTCGGACGACACAATCTCGGAGATAATCAAGGTTATGCTGTGCGGAGTACTGCTGAAGAACGATAACGCCGTCACCGTAGACAGTCCCCGACGTGCGGTGCAGCTGCTGAAAGAGAACAGCGTTGATGTCGAAGAAATCCACAACAGTCCCGTTCTCCGCCGTGAATACTCTATCTGCTTTACGGAGGAGACGCGCACTTTCACTGTTGCGGAGTTCGTTGACGGAACTCTTCTTAGGTTCTTCTTCATAAGGGACGAACATTTTATTCATAGCTGATTTTTACAATTTGTAATTTTTCGACATAATACTACGGCTTGTTGACAAGGCTCCTCATCTTTTGACAAGCCGTGTTTTTATAGTATCGACAAAAAAACGGACGAGTTTTATAGCATAATGAACAAAAATCTCGGAAAATCGCGTGAAAACGTGTAATTGTGTTGAGTTTTCGTGGGTAATATGCTATAATAATAAAGTGTGCTAAATCCACATCAGCGATTTAGTGTACGACATTAAGCGGGAAGGGTTTTCGGCGCTATACACATAGTACATAGCCGCGTCCCGCAGGGAAAAGAAATACAAGAGGAGAAAAGACAATGAAGACATCTATGAAGATTGCTTCCGTTTTCGCAGCTGCTGCAATGGCACTTTCTTTCGCAGGCTGCAACGGAGGAAACAATGCGAACAAGACCTACACGGTAGGTATCTGCCAGCTCGTAGAGCACCCCGCTCTTGACGCTGCAACCGAGGGCTTTAAGAAGGCTCTGACCGACAAGCTCGGCGATAAGGTTAAGTTTGATTCCCAGAACGCACAGGGCGAGTCCACCAACTGCACCACCATTATCACTAACTTCGTTTCTCAGAACGTTGACCTGATTATGGCAAACGCTACTCCCGCTCTTGCGGCTGCGGCTTCCGGTACAAGCACTATCCCCGTAATCGGTACTTCCATCACGGCTTACGACGTTGCTCTCGGCGGCGACAGCTGGAAGGGCAAGAACATTACAGGCGCTTCCGACCTTGCTCCTATCGACCAGCAGGAGGATATGATTCTTGAGATTTTCCCCGACGCTAAGAAGGTCGGCATTCTCTACTGCTCCGCAGAGCCCAACTCCAAGTATCAGGCTGAGGTTATGATTGCGGAGCTTCAGAAGGACGGCATCGAGTACAAGGAGTACACCGTTGCCGACTCCAACGAAATCCAGGCACAGACACAGGCTGCCGTAGGCGACAAGTGCGATGTTATCTACGTTCCTACCGATAACACAATCGCAAACGCTGCTGAGACCGTAAAGAACATCGTTGTTCCCGCTAAGGTTCCCGTAGTTGCGGGCGAAGAGGGTATCTGCTCCGGCTGCGGTACCGTTACACTCTCCATCTCTTACGAGAGCATGGGCTACAACGCAGGTCTTATGGCTTACGAAATTCTCGTAAACGGCAAGAATCCCGGCGATATGGAGATTGGCTACTCCGATGTAACCAAGAAGTACAACAAGGCAATCTGCGACGAGCTCGGCATTAAGATTCCCGAGGGCTACACCGCTATTGAGTAATATCCTCAAATCTGATTTGAGGCTTCCGTGAGGACCACAGCGGGGAGCGGTATTCCGTTCCCCGCTGAGATTTAAAGCGATTTCAAGCGAATGGAGAAAGAAAATGTTAAATGCGCTTAACACATTTGTAAACGCGCTTCCCGGCAATATTTCTCAGGGACTTATCTGGGGAATAATGGCAATTGGCGTATACATAACCTATAAGATACTTGACTTCCCCGACCTTAGCGTTGACGGTTCTATTGCAACAGGCGGCGCGGTTGCCGTAATGCTTATTATCAACGGCGTACCCGTCTGGGTGGCGCTTATCGTGTCGTTTGCGGTTGGCTGTCTTGCAGGTCTGATTACGGGTTTGTTGAATACCTTGCTCGGTATTCCCGGAATTCTTGCGGGTATCTTAACGCAGATTGGTCTGTATTCCGTAAACCTTGCCGTTATGGGCGGTGCGAACAAGTCGGTAAGCGTTGACCAGTTCAATCTGCTCCTTTCGCTCAGACGTACTGCGGTAAGCGGCGGATTTGCTATGTTCGGTCTTGAAGTAGCAAAGTGCTTGATTATCGTAGCTGTAATTATCGCTGTGCTTTATTGGTTCTTCGGTACGGAATACGGCTTTACCATTCGCGCTACGGGCTGCAACAGCAATATGTCCCGTGCGCAGGGTATCAGCACCAAGAAGTCCACGGTTATCGCTCTGGTTCTCTCCAACGGTCTTGTGGGACTGTGCGGCGGTCTGCTTGCACAGTATCAGGGCTATGCCGATGTCAATATGGGCAGAGGCGCAATCGTAATCGGACTTGCGGCTGTCATTATCGGCGAGGTGCTCGGTACGGCTATTTTCCGCAAGAATTTCAACTTTATTGCAAAGCTGGCTTTCACGGCTGTCGGTGCGATTATCTACTATCTCGTATTGCAGATTGTAATGCTCACGGGCTTGCCGTCCACCTACAATAAGCTGTTCTCGGCACTCGTGGTTGCGATATTCCTTGCAGTTCCTTATATCCGCAAGACGGCAAAGACTTCGTTCAGAAAAGCGGCTAAGAACGGTGCGAAGAAAGGGGAGGTGTCCAATGCTGATACTCAATGACATCAGAAAGACCTTTAACCCCGGTACAATAAACGAGAAAAAGGCGCTCAACGGCGTTTCCATCACCCTTGAGGACGGCGACTTTGTAACGATAATCGGCGGCAACGGCGCGGGGAAATCCACCACGCTCAACGCTATTGCGGGCGTATGGCCAGTGGACAGCGGCTCTATCGAAATTAACGGTCAGAACGTAACGGGACTTCCCGAGCACAAGCGCGCGAAGTTCATCGGACGTGTGTTCCAAGACCCGATGACAGGTACTGCGGCTACTATGGAAATTCAGGAGAACCTCGCTCTGGCGGCTCGCCGCGGAAAGAGCAGAGGACTGCGCTGGGGTATCACGAAAAAGGAGCGCGAGGAATACCACGAGCTTCTGAAAACACTCGACCTCGGGCTTGAAAACCGAATGACATCGAAGGTGGGACTGCTTTCGGGAGGTCAGCGTCAAGCGCTCACGCTTCTGATGGCAACCCTGAAAAAGCCCGAAATCCTGCTTCTTGACGAGCACACCGCGGCTCTTGACCCCAAGACTGCGGCAAAGGTGCTGGAGCTTTCGGATAAGATTATCGCGGAAAACCACCTCACCGCAATGATGGTAACGCACAATATGGCGCACGCTATCACCTACGGAAACCGCCTGATTATGATGAACAACGGTCAGATAATATATGACGTAAAGGGCGAAGAAAAGAAAAATCTTACCGTAGACGACCTCCTTGTTAAGTTCGAGGAAGCGGCGGGCACTAAGCTTAACAACGACAGAATGCTTCTCTCAAAAGGCAATAAGTAATCATTCCATAAACAACTAACCCCGAGTGTACTACTCGGGGTTAATGTTTTTATTCATCAAGCTTCTGTATATCGCGCTCTACGTTGGTTACAACGGAGAAAAGCGCTGCGCTGTGACGGGGGAATTCCTTTTCAATTCTGGGATTAGTAATCGGGGTTTCGTCCTGCGTACCCTCTGCCGAGGCTGTGGCGGCTCTCACCTCGTTAATGGACATCTCGGCGGAGCACATTCCCGAAACTGCGTTCGGTGCAATTGCGAAGCTGTTTTCGTCGTTTCTGCTGTCTGCGGAAAATACCATTCTGTACGCGCGGTAAACCGCCGTCATAAGGTACGACCCGACCGCCTTTGCGAGATTCTGGTTCTGCGTTTTCATCAGCAGCGAGAAGATAATTTCCAGCGAGTTTGTAATCAGCTTTTTGCGGAGAAGCGTCACAGCGCCTTTCGGTGAGCCGTTATAGCTCTCCGAAACAGTGCTTTCGGGAAGCTCCTCCTGCGCGATTACCATACCCGCACGGGAGTTGGTGCGCCCAAGCAGGTAGTCCACCGACACTCCGTAGAAGTCGGCAACGTGCTCCAGAAAATCCAGTCCGCACTCGCGCTTTCCGTTCTCGTAATGCGAAAGCAGCGCCTGAGTTACTCCAAGCTGCTCCGCTGCTTCTTTCTGTCTTAATCCGCGCTCCTTGCGCAGAAGCTTCATCACTCGTGGGAAATCCTTGTTCATATCCTGTCCTTTATTTAATCAGCGCTCTTATCGAAATAAGGGCGCAGAAGTAATTTGCTGTCGAAAACGTCACATTGTATATTATACAATAAATATTCCGTTTTGTAAAGCGGTATTATAAACAAATTTCAGCCCTCTGTTCTGTCGCATTTATCAAAACAACCGCTCGGTAGGGCGAAATTATCGCAAATCATCGGCGATATTGTACTCCGTGATGATGTTTTCGCGGTTACGCCAGTCCTCCTTAACCTTAACGAAGAGCTTCAGAGCGACCTTTGCGCCGAGCAGATCTTCCATATCCGTTCTTGCGAGCGAGCCGATTTCCTTAAGGCGTTCGCCGCCCTTTCCGATAAGCATACCCTTGTGGGAGTCCTTTTCGCAAATGATAACCGCGCCGATGTCGATTATCTCGGTATCGCCCTTGATACGCGACTTGAACGATTCAATATCAACGGCTGTGCCGTGCGGGATTTCCTGCTGCATTTTCCAGAGAATTTTCTCGCGGATTATTTCGGCGCACAGAAAGCGCTCGGTTCTGTCGGTGGCAATGTCCTCGGGGAAAACGTGTTCGCCCTCCTGCGCGAATTTTTCCAGCGCGGGGAGAATTTGTTCCGTATTAACGCGGTTTTTAACGCTTATCGGGATTATCTCCTTAAAGTCGTACAACTCGCTGTATTCCGCGATTATCGGGAGAAGCGAGCCTTTGTCGCGGATTAAGTCCACCTTGTTCAGCAGGAGGATTGCCTCCGTTCCGTTCTGCTCGAAAGCGCGGACAAGCTCGCGCTCCGCGTCGGACACCTTTTTCGTAACGTCAACGATAAGGATTGCAACGTCCACATCGTCCATAGACGTGCGGATTGACTTGCGCATATGCTCGCCTAGGCGGTTTTTCGCTTTAAGAACGCCCGGCGTATCAATAAACACATACTGCACCTCGCCCTTGGTGAGCACTCCGTTAATGCGGTTGCGCGTAGTCTGCGGCTTGTCGCTGACTATCGAAATTTTTTCGCCTACGAGCAGATTGGTAAGCGAGGATTTTCCTGCATTAGGTCTGCCCGTAATAGCTGTAAACACGTTTTTGGTCATTATTTTCCCTTTCGTTTATCCCTTGAAAACCGTTTTAATCCATGCCATATCCTGCTTTATAGCCGTAACCAGCACAATACAGCGGGGTAAGTTCAGTTCGTTTGTAAGCACGATATAGTCGCCTTTGCCGTAATCATTCCGAGGAAGCTCGCGGGTTTTTCCCCGCAGCACCTTCTTCATCTCCTCGCTTGTGAGGGAGAGCGTGTGGAATACGCCGTTCTCCGCTTCGGGAGCTTTTTCGCTCACGAATTTGTCGCGGAAGCTTTCAATCGCGGAGGCGATATATCTCTTGTACATATCGGGGCGCTTTCTCTCGGTAACCTCCAGGGACTTCGCCAGCTGCCAGCCGCTCACCTCGGAGTGAGCGCCCGAGAGCAGTATTTCGGGAACTGCGCGCCCTTTCCATACCTCGGGGCGGGTGTACTGCGGATATTCCAGCAAGCCGTTGTAGTGCGACTCGATGGAGTATGCGTCCTCGTTCGGGAGAACGCCCTTCTGCAAACGCGCTACCGCGTCCGCGAGGATAAGCGCGGGGAGCTCTCCTCCCGTGAGAACATAGTCGCCCACCGAGATTTCCTCGGCTTGAAGCTCCTCCAGAACGCGCTCGTCAACGCCCTCATAGTGCCCGCAGAGCAGCACAAGTCCGTCCTCCGCGGCGAGTTCAACCACCTTTTTCTGAGTGAGAACCTCGCCCTGCGGCGACATATAAATAACGCGGGGCTTTTTTCTGCCCGAAGCAAGCTGCTCGTTGATTACGGACATCACGCAGTCGTAAATCGGCTGCGCCTGCATTACCATTCCCGTGCCGCCGCCGTAGGGCTTGTCGTCCACGTTGCGGTGCTTGTCCTGCGTAAATGCGCGGATATTGTGGGTGTAGATTTCCACAAATCCGTTCTTTATTCCGCGCCCGACAATGCTCGTATCCAGCACCGTGCGGCACATATCGGGGAAAAGGGTGGCTATATCAATCCTCATTGTCGCCCTCGTCGTCAAACAGTCCCGGAAGCGGACGAATTGTCATTTTCCCGTTGTCAAGGTCGATGTCAAGCACGATTTCGGGGATATACGGAAACATCAGCTCCCTGCCGTCCTTTTGCCGTATGGAATATACGTCCGTTGCGCCGTTCTGGTATACGTCCGTAATCTTTCCGTAGTTCTCGCCGCTGTCCGCGTCAAATACGGTAAGTCCTATAATATCCTGAATGAAGTATGTGCCCTCCTCAAGCTCAATATCGTCCCTGTCGAGGTAGAGCGTTGTTCCCACAAAGCGCTGAGCGGCTTCGGGAGTGTCAATTCCGTCAAATTTTAATATTACGATATTCTTGTGGGGACGCGCACTGAGCACGTCTATGTGGTTTTTTCCCGCCTTGTCGGTATACAGCCCACATTCCTCGGCTACTTCGCACAGAAACTCCGCAGAGTCGCTGTAATACTGACAGCGAACCTCGCCGCGAAGCCCGTGGATAGCGACTACTTTGGCTGTTTCAAGAAATTGTTTCATATTCATTCTCCATATTCAGAATAATTAACGTTTCGGAGTTGTGTTGGGGCGGTTGCTCCGAGCGTCGGGGGAGGGTGCGGATTGCGCCGTGGGAGCGGGCTTTCCCTTGCCCTTGTTGAGTATCATCTTCACCGCCTGAACGCAGGATTGGAAGTTGAGGAACGCAATAATCAGGAAAACAGCTCCGTTGACGATATTCTGAACCGCGCCCTTTTCAAGGAACATAACCGACCACGCCATAACGCACAGAAGCGTGATATTGATGATGATTTTCGCCCAATATACCGTCATATAGAGTATCTTTTTCGTGTCGATAATGCGGTAGATGAACACGACAATGTAGCTTGACATTGTGGCGATTGCCGCGCCCGTTACTCCCATAAGCGGGATAAGTATGAGGTTGAGCGCTATATTCGCAACAGCGCCGATTACCGAGCTTATCAGCGAGTGAGTGGTTTTCTGAGCCGCCTCGTAAATTGTGGAGAGGAAGCTGTCGAAGCTCTGGAAAATCGCTGCTCCAAGCAGAATGGGAACATAGAAGTAAGCGTAATCGAAGCCGTCCCCCGCAAACAGCGGCATAATAATCGGGTGCAGAACCAGCATAATTCCTCCCGCCGCAAGGAACATCAGCGTCTGGAGCATACTGAAAATATCGGAGTAGAAGTTCGATACCGTTCGGGAGTTGCGCTCGGTAATGGCGGACATTCTCCACGCCTGCATAAATATTCCCAGCACCAGAACAATAAGGTTCGGGAACTTATAGGCGAATTGGTAAATTCCGTTTGCGTCCTCGCCGATAAAGCTTGTTACCATAAAGCTGTCCGAGCCGCTGATTACCCACCACATAATCATCGTGGGGATAAGCGGAATGCAAAATCTCAGCAATGAGGAGCGTATCGTACTGTCCGCTTTCAGCGGGTTGTATATTCCGTAGAGCTTTGCGGTGAGGTTAAGGAAAATCAGGGACGAAACGTTGCCCATTACTATCGAGAACACATATCCCGTAACTCCGAAGTGGAATACTCCCAAGAACAACAGGTTGAACAGCACCGTCATAACCGTGGTGACAATTCCGTCAATCGAGTACAGCACCACCGAAATCCGCGCCCTTACATAGTAAGAGCAGACCTCTTTCATTGCGGCGAGCACAACGTAAATATAAATCAGCCATTGATACCCCTTTAGCATCGGGATAAGCCCGATTAGCGGCACAAACAGCAGGAACACCATTGAGCTCACAATCACGATATTGATAGCCGTGGAGAAGACCGCAGCACCGTCGTTTGACTTTTCGAGGGCGAAGCGAAGCACTCCGCTTGCCATTGAAAGCGAAACAACGGTTATAAGCAAATCGCAGGCGTAGACGATATTTCCCATTTGCCCGTAGCCTGCCGTGCCGAGAGCGTTCTGGTAGAATTTCAGCATTACATAGACAAGCAGCTTTGAGCTCAGCTGTCCGATTGCAAGCACTACCATATTGCCCGCTAGTTTTTGGTATTTGTTCATTATGTCTGTTTTCCCCTGATTATTTTTCGGAAGAAGTCCGCAGTTTTTTGAAAAAGTCGCTCAATACTTCTCCGCAGCGCTTTTCAAGAACGCGGCTTCTCACCATCGGGATATGCGTGAAGCTCTCGTCAAAGAGCGTCACTACCGAGGCGCACGCGCCGTTTTTATCGTCAAACGCGCCGTATACCAGCCGCTTCAGTCCCGCGTTCATAATCGCTCCCGCGCACATTGGACACGGCTCCAGCGTCACATATAGGGTACACCCCGAAAGTCTGCGCGTGCCGAGACGCTTTGCCGCCTCCTCGATTGCGAGAATTTCCGCGTGTGCAATCGGTGATTGGAGAAGCTCGCGCTTGTTGTAGCCCTCGCCGATTATTTCACCCTCGGGCGACACCACAAGAGCGCCGACGGGTATTTCCCCGATTTGAGCCGCCTTTTCGGCAAGCAGGAGCGCTTTTTCCATAAGTTCCTCGTCAAGCGTCATCAGCGTTTAAGGAACTGCGCTCCGAGAGCAAGCGCTCCCAGAACCGTGTTATACAGAAGTATTGTAGTAACGTCAAACATCGGGAATATAGCGAACAGCGCGAAAATCAGCGCCAGCAGTATTCCCAAGGACACCCCGCAAAGCTGAACGATATTGCAGATAAACGTTTTGGAGCGCAGCGAGTGTGCCGTGCTGATTGCGTTTGAGAAGGAAACGAACGTTCCGTTGCAGGAAACGGCGGCTTTACCGCGTGAAACAAAGCGCGTGGAGTCCGCAAACGTCTCGTGCGCTTCAAACGGGAGGATTTTAACCTTGTTTGCTTCAATATCGAACTGCTCCGAGATTTCCGCGTCGGTAATCATACCGTCCACCGTCTTGACGATAAGCGATACGCCCTTATCGGTAAGTGCCTGAACGCTGCGCTTGATTTCGGGATTGGGGGTAAGCCGTACAAAGAACAGCAGGCATACCTGTCCGCCTACCGCGAGGTAGATAACCTCGTCGTTGTTGGTGTTTGCGGCGGTTTCCTTTTTGAGATTGGGAACGGTGATTTCGTGGGACTTCATGTGCTGACGGTTTCCGAGCAGAACGCGCTGTCTGTCAATCCAGCCCATTACGCCGAGATTGTTCTCGTAAACACAGCCCGAAACCTCTTTGAGAAGGTCATTCTTTCTGTTGAGCATACCGAAGAATGCGTCCGCCATAACGCTGTCGGAGGCTACCGCAAGGCTTGCCGCATAGATAACCGCTTCGTCAATGCTGACCTTGCTTTCGCCGCGGTTCTTGGGCTTGTCATAGCCGCAGATGTTGGTTATTCTTACGGAGTCGGCGGGGAAGAGGGTTCTTGCTTCCACGAGAACTCCGTTCATTTCCGTAAGTCGGGCTGCGGCGCTGTAACCGAGAATGGACGAGCCGCGCTCCTTGTTCTTTCTTGAAGCCAGATACATCGGAAGCGCTGCCGTCATAGAGGCGGAGAACGACGCTCCCAGCGCGAATATTGCCGTGAGAACGGTAAGCGCCCAACCGATACGGTTAGTCGTTGATACGGTGAGGTCGTTTGCTGTGGTGTGCGTGAAGAACGCCAGAACACCGCCGATAACCGCCGCCGCAATTACTCCCGGAACAATCTTTCTTGACATCTTGTCGGAAGCGTCCTCGCTGTAAGCGGAGATGATGAAATCGTACAGCACCTCGGTTTTGCGGACGGCTCCGATATTGGGAACTCCCGCAATAACGCCCTTGGCGAGCTGAAGCTCGTTTTCACGGCTGCATCTGTCGATAAAGTATTTTGTCTTTCCACCGAACACAAAATCGAAATTGCGGCTTGCGGTTTTTACCATGCAAAGCTTGGAGAGCGTGTTGAACATAAGCGCCGCCAGCGATACCGCCAGATAAACCTCGCACTGACCTGTCAGGACATAAGTGTCAACGAAAATATAAGGAATCATTGCCGCGATTGCGGTAGTATGTGCAAGAGCGCAAAGCGTATCTCCGTCGGGACGGAGCTTGAACAGCCTTGCATAGCCGTTTGAGATAACGGAAGAACAAGCCGAGAACGACAGAATTCCGATAACCAGATGTGTGTAGATGAAGTTGTCGGTTGACTGTCTGTGACTGATAATTCTCGTCAGGAAGCCGAGATTTAGGTCAAGCCCGAAAGCGTTCACCAGCGCGATAAACAGGGTAACGCCGAACAGTCCCGCGAGGATTATCAATCTGCCGATAAGTCCCTTGGAGGTGCGCTGAAGCCTGTCCCTGATTACGTTTTCATCGTCGAGGTCGATAGGCTCGTCCTCGTCCTCGTCGGCATATTCGTATTCGTCATCCTCGGGAGGAGCGATTTCTTCGGTATCGTGGTTTTCGAGAATGAAGTTTGCGATTTTCAGCTTCTTCTTGCGGGCAAGCTCGTCCGCCTGACGGATTTTCTCAACGGCTTCCGCTTCTTCGGGAGAAGCTTCGGGAGCTTCCTGAGCCGGCTCGTCTGCGGGTTCGTCCTTGCTTTCTTCCTCTGCGATTTTCTTGTTCAGAGCGTCAAGAATGCTGTCGCCGACGTGAATTTCGGCAGACAAGCCCGCGTTGCGAATACCCTCGTAAGGAGCGCTGTCCTCGCTTTCGGGTTCTTCGTCCGCTGCCGAGGAGGAAGGCTCGTACTCGCGCACAAACTCGCCTTTGTGAGCCATACGCTTTAGCTCGCTCTGCGATACGGAAAAGGTGTCGGTATCGCTTGCGCTGTTGATTGCAAATTCGTTGGTGGACTCTCCGCTTTTTACGATTTCCGCCGCCTTTTCCCGTGACTCCATCGGGTTAATGGAATCGAGCATATCGTCGGGTGAATCTGCTTCTCTGTCTATTTTCAGAAGCGCCTCGTTTATATCGTCAATCTTCTTCTGCTTGCGAAGCTGCATTGTGTCGGTGGTGACAAATTCGTCGGGAGTGTGAAACACAATGCTGTCGCTTGTGACGCGGCTTTCGTTCGTGTTCTTGTTCGATACGAAGAGTTTGATATAATCTTCGTTCTGCTGATTGTCTCCCGTATCCTCGTCCTCAACGGAGTAGGAGCGGCGCTTTTGCTCGGTCGCACGGCTTATATCGCGCGAAAGTCGTCTGCGGCTTTCCTCGTCCGTCATCTGCCGCGCGGAGGAGTTGGCTCTGAGGCTCTCGGAGTTCAGTATTTCCGTCACGGACGGTCTGGAATTCTGCCGTGCGGTTTTCGGGGTTTCATATTTCTTCTGTATTCCCGTGCGGATTGCTCGGTCTATCTCCGAACCGTCCAGAATTTCCGTAACGCTTCCGCTCGGCTTTGTACGCGCAGTTTTCGGCGCGGAAAAGTCGTCCTCCTCGCTGTTCTCCTTGGAACGGCGGGTGCTGACTTCTTTGAGTATATCGTCAATATCGTAGTTAGCCATTTACTTTCCTCCCTGCGCTTTTGCAGTACGCTGTCTTACAACCTCGTACATAAGAATTCCCGCCGATACGGACGCGTTAAGCGAGTTTACCCGCCCGTTCATCGGGAGCGACAAGACCTCGTCGCAGTTTTCGCGGACAAGCCTTCCCAGCCCGAAGCCCTCGCTTCCTACCACGATTGCCGTGCCTGCCGTGAGGTCCGCCTTATCGTAAGGCGTTCCGTCCGCTTCCATTCCGTAAACCCATACGTTGTTCTTTTTGAGCATTTTGATTGTTTCCGTGAGGTTTGAAACCCTTGCGACCTTCAGCCACGCCGCCGCCCCCGCGCTCGTCTTGAATACGGTTGCGTTAAGCGAAGCGGAGCGCCGCTTGGGGATAATCACTCCGTCCGCGCCCGCAGCTTCTGCGGTTCGTATGATAGCGCCGAGGTTGTGCGGGTCTGCGATTTCGTCCGCAATGATGATAAACGGAGGACGGTTGTGCGCTGCCGCGTTTTCCAGAATATCCTCAACCGTGGAGTATTCCGCCGCGCACAGCTCCGCGCATACGCCGCCGTGCTTCGCGCCGCCCGAGAGCGCCGCCAGCTTCTCATCGCTTACTACCTTAACGACAACTCCGCGCTTTTTCGCCAGAGCGACAATGTTGCTTGCCGAAACGGTTTTGGATATGAATACCGCGTCAATTTCCTTGTCCGAGGACAGCGCTTCGGCAACGGCGTTTTTTCCGTATATAATCTGCTGTTCAAGTTCCTTTTCCATAAAAATCCCCTTAACTTTTCCGTTGAGAGTAGATGTGGATTGCAAAGCGAAAACGGCTTTGCGTATAACAATTTCGATACAAGACTGTCCCAAAAACCGCACCGATTTCGGAAAATCGGACTGTTCTTAACGAAAAATACACAAGGGCACAGTCATACATTATTTATTATACCACATTCCTCTGAATATTTCAACCACAAAAAGAAAACAATTTTTCAAAAAAAGATTTATCAATTCCGTTGCAATTCAGGTCGAAATGTGGTATACTGAAATCAGTATGTAAATTATGGAGGGAATTATGTTCAGTAAGGTCAACTGCACGGGACTTTTCGGGCTGAATGCCTTTATGGTGACTGTTGAAGCCAGCATCAGCGCCGGAGCCCCGACATTCGATATAGTGGGACTGCCCGATGTGGCGGTTCAGGAGAGCAAGGCGAGAATTCGCGCCGTTCTCGGTCATCTGGATATGAAACTGCTTAACGGCAGAATTACGGTTAATCTTGCGCCCGCAAGCGTGAAGAAAATCGGCTCGATGTTCGATTTGCCGATTATCGTTGCGCTGATGGAGCTGGGCGGGGTAATCAACTGCGATTTGTCCGACTGCGCGTTTATCGGAGAGCTGTCGCTGGACGGACGGCTCGCTCCCGTAAACGGCGTTCTGAGTATGGTAATAACCGCGATGAAAAGCGGAATTAAGCGCATATTCCTTCCCGCGGCGAACGCCCGCGAGGCTTCCGTGGTCGAGGGTATCGAGGTATACGGAGTAACCCACCTGCCGCAGCTCACCGAGTTCTTAATTCACGGAACGGGACTTCGCCGTGAGGAGCGGTTTATCCCCGCTCCCGAGGCTGTCAGGGGTATGCCCGACTTTGCGGACGTAATGGGACAGTTTGGCGCGAAAAGAGCGGTTGAGGTAGCGGCGGCGGGAGCGCATAACGTGCTTATGCTCGGCCCTCCCGGCTCGGGAAAGTCGATGATTGCCAAGAGAATTCCCTCCATTCTCCCGAGGATTACCTTTGAGGAGAGCATTGAAACCACGCAAATTCACTCCATAGCGGGAATGATTGACCCCGCAAACCCGCTGGTTGTTCAGCGCCCGTTCCGCCCGGTAAGCCACACCGCAAGCGCTGTGGGACTGATAGGCGGCGGCAGTATACCGCGCCCGGGCGAGATTTCGCTTGCACATAACGGAGTGCTGTTCTTGGACGAGCTTCCCGAGTTTGACCGAAACGTGCTTGAAACGCTTCGCCAGCCGATTGAGAACGGCGAGATTACGATTTCCCGCGCGAGCGGCTCGGTGAGCTACCCGTGCGATGTAATGCTGGTTGCGGCGATGAATCCCTGTCCCTGCGGAAACTTCGGAAATCCGCAGAAGAAGTGTACATGTACCGAAAAGCAGGTGAGGGGGTATCTTCACAGAATTTCGCGTCCCGTTCTCGACCGTATAGACATTCAGATTGAGCTGAAGCCCGTAAATTACGAGGAGCTGAGCTCGCGTATTCCGCAGGAGACCTCAGCGGAGATTGCCGAGCGCGTTCAGAAGGCGCGGGATATTCAGGCGAAGCGCTATGCGGGTACTTCCATAAAATCGAACAGCGGAATTACCTCGGATATTATCGCCGAGGTGTGCCGAATGACCGAGGACGCGGCGGATATGCTAAAACGCGCCTTTGACAAGCTGGGACTTTCGGCGCGCGCCTACGACCGAATTCTGAAAGTTGCGCGTACCTGCGCGGATTTGGACGGCACGGAAATGATTGAAAAAACGCACATCTCTCAGGCGGTTTCTTTCCGCAGTCTGGACAGAAAATATTGGGACAATGTGTGATACTTGATACGGAGGATAAAACGATAAATGAACAAACCGAATACACCGAAAAGAAGCCCCGTGCCCCTTATCATCGGAGCGCTGATGATTTTAGCGGTAATCGGACTTAAGGTGCTTTCAAGTCAGGAGGAAAACAAGGGAAACCCCACGTTTCTCTTCCTCGGAGTGCTTGTGGTAGTCGGCGGCTTTGCGGCGGTGATAATCTACCTCAGCATAAAGGCGGCAAAGCGCAGAAAGCTCGAAGCGGGAGACGCTCCCGTCAAGAAGAAAACCCCTTCGGAAATACTGATGTGGGTGTTTGCGGGAGTGGGCGGAGCAGGTCTGCTGGCGCTGCTGTGGAGCTTGTGCTTCGCCGAAAAGGTGAATTTCCCCGTAATTCTGGCGGAGCTTGCGGTGTTTGTGAGCGGATTCTCCGTGACCTACGGAATATTCTCCGCAAAGAAGAAAAGGGGAGATTTCCCGCAGGATAACGATGACAACAAGGGGGGAGAGCAATGAATAACAGAAGCTGCGGCGTGCTTATGCACATCACGTCCCTGCCGTCGCCCTACGGCATAGGAACGCTGGGAGAAACTGCGGAAAAGTTCGCGGAGTGGCTCAAATCCGCAGGTCAGAGCTATTGGCAGGTGCTGCCGATTGGTCCTACGGGATACGGGGACTCGCCCTATCAGCCGTTCTCCTCGTTTGCGGGGAACCCTCTGCTTATCGACCTTGACGAGCTGTGCGAGCACGGTCTGCTTGACGTCAACGACTGCCGCAATGCGGATTACGGCGCGGACCCTCATTATGTGGATTACGGCAAGGTATCCGAAACCAAGACCGCGCTGCTGAGAAAGGCGTTCGCCAACTTCACCGATGACGTGGGATATACCGCGTTCGTTTCGGAGGAAGCCGAATGGCTGGACGACTACGCGCTTTTCACCGCGCTTAAAGACAAGTTCGGCGGCAAGCCGTGGACGCAGTGGGACGAGGATATAAGGCTGAGAAAGCCCGAAGCGATTGCGAAGTACGCCGACGAGCTGAGCGAGGAAATCCGCTTTGTCAAGTGGTGTCAGTACATCTTTTACAGACAGTGGAACAGATTTCACGGTATCTGCAAAAATCTCGGAATTAACATAATCGGCGATATTCCGATTTACGTTGCGCCCGACTGCTCGGACGTGTGGGCTAATCCCAAGCTGTTTGAGCTGGATGAGAAGCTTTGCCCCAAGCGCGTTGCGGGAGTACCGCCCGATTACTTCTCAAGAACAGGTCAGCTGTGG
>JBJESC010000134.1:0-3869 GCA_051882615.1 Oscillospiraceae bacterium | reverse complement strand
GTCGTTTATAGTTATGTTTCCATTGCTGCACTTAAGCAATCCCAACAGGCAGCGGGCGAGTGTTGTTTTGCCGCAGCCGTTGGGACCCAGTATATGAAGCATTCCGCCCTTTTCAAGCGAAAAACTGATGTTACTGAACAGTTTTTCCGAGCGTGTGTATGCAAATGTGATATTTTCGGCTTTAAGCATCGGCGTTACTCCTGATACCTCTGTTGCACAGTATGCAGAATACAAACACGGGTATTCCGACAAGTCCTGTAAGTATGCTGACAGGTATCTCGCTTGTGGAGATTAGTCTGTCGAGAATATCCACTCCGCAGAGAAACGCGCCGCCTGCCATAACAGACATAGGAAAAGTCCAACGCGTATTGTTTCCGAAGATAGTCTTAATCAGGTGCGGAACTACCAAGCCAATCCAGCTTATGTTTCCCGCAACAGAAACCGAACTGCTGACAAGAAGCGTTGCTGAGATAATTACAACAATTCGCAATACTCGGAGATTAGCACCCATGCTTACAGCTTCGCTTTCACTTACCGAAAAGAAATTCATTCTCCACCTTATTGCAAACAGAACCGTCATACTTATAATTATCGGGATCGCAACGCTGAATAACCGGTCTAACCTTATTGAGGAGATGTTGCCCATAGTCCAGTATACAATAGCCGGTAGCTGCGTTTCCTGGTCAGAGGTATATTTAATCAGCCCAAGAAGGGAATTCATCATTCTGGAAACAAGCATACCGGAAATAAGAAGATTTGACGTTCTGCTTCCCTTAAAAATTCCGGAGATAAAAAAGACCAAAATAACCGAAAGTACTCCTACCGAGAAAGATAACAGCTGTATAATTGCGGCACCCGCGCCCATTACAATCCCCAGCGCCGCTCCGGTGCAGGCTCCGCTGCTTACTCCCAGTACATCGGGTGAAGCAAGGCTGTTACGAAACAGCTCTTGAAATCCGCAGCCCGCTGCTGCAAGCGCGCCGCCAATCAGTAGGGCGCTTGCAGTACGCGGGATTCTGATATTTAGCATTATTCCAATTACAGTCTTTGAGAGTCCCATATCTTGTCCGGTGACGAGGGCTGCTATTGCCTTAAATGCTTCAGGTGGTGTCAGGGCAGAGTAGTTTCCTGTAATAAGGGAAGCGACTGTGAGCAGCGCAAGCATTATCGGAAGAACGATGAATCCGACGCGGACTTTCTTACTCATTCGGGATATCGGGTATTCCGTCGGGACCCAAGCCGTTCAGAATATAGCCTGCTTCTTCATCTGTTATAGCGTATCCTGTGAAATCGGTATAAAATCTCTTTATTTCGTTCTGAGCGTCAAAGCCAAACAGCTCCGGGTACTCCTTTGAAGCCAACCAGGGAATCATCAGCGCAAGCTCAGCGCCAAATCTGTCAAACGGTGATATTCCGTACGGCGCGGTGAACACTTTCTGCTGCGCAACCGCTTTTACCTCCGACCATTCCGGCGCTGCCATCAGTTCCTCGTAAAGCTGTTTCTGATACTTTCCTCCGATTACTATGGTATCGGGGTTCTTTGCAATAATTGCTTCTGCGTCCACTACTGTTTCGGATGCGGAAAGAAGGTCGGCTGTTGCAAAGTCGGTGTAGGCGTACTTAGCCCATTCCTCGTTCATAGTGCTTCCGCCGGCAGTTTTATAAAGGCCCTTATTGTTGTTGCCGTGGATATAGTAAACAGAATTTCTGGTTTCAACCTTGCCTTCCAGCGCTGCGCTGACATCCGAAATGTTTTTATCAAGATAGTTCAGATAATCGACGCATTTTTCGGAATATTCGGCAGGTACAATCTTTGAAAGCGTTGTAATGGTCTGCTTCATCTTGTCCAGAGAATAATAACTGAATGTTACCGCCGTAATTCCCTTGCTTCTCCATTCTTCGGCAACATCCGCCTCGGTTGTGAGAATTATATCGGCGTTATAGCCCAGCAATGACTCAGCGCTTTCATCATTGCTGCAGGAGGGTATCTCCGAAAGTCTTGGGTACATTTTCAGTGCCCAAGACTGTTCTTTGGAATCTCCCGAAACGCCTACAAGAAGGTCGCCCATTCCTAAAGTGACAAGCAGCTGAGTTCCCGAGGGCCATACGCAGATGATCTCATCGCATTCGGACGGTACTTCTACTTCAACACCGGCGCTGTCGGTAATAAATATGGTCTGAGGTTTTTCTTCCTTTGAATCCGTTGATACTTTCTCAGCCTGAGAACTCTCGATGTTTTCAGACGACAGATTGCTCTGATCAGCGCTGCCGCTTTGATTGCTTTGGGTCGCTGTCTGCGAACATCCCGAAATCAGGGTTACTGCGGCAAATACTACCGCTAAAATTCTTTTCTTCATAATTGCCTCCACAATATGGTTTTTACCCAAATATTATATCACATATTTCGTGTTTTTGCAACAGCTTTTTCACGCGGCTGAATGAATTGCAAAAATGTATGGTGCCTTAAAACCTGTCATTATCGTCATCGTAATAGCGATGAAGTGGATCCCCATGCCTGTTCAGTTCCCTGCAAATTTCTCTGCGTTCTTCACGCTCTTCAATGTAATCCCATCTGTCGTAGGAATCATATGTTTCGTTCGGCTCTCTGTGCTTGTCGAAATCTCCCGAAAAGAACCTCTTGATCTTCTCGGGAATTCTTGCAAAAAACATATTATATCGGGCTGTCGATAAAGGCACATCTGCGTCTGTCAACGCATTATCCGCTGCGCGGAAAACGCTGCCTGTTGGCAGGCACAAAGTCTAGCCAACAACCCGTTTCCCAGCATCTGTACCTTTCTCGGCAGCCCGGGAAAGGTACTTTTTTGACAAGCTGATTATATTTCTTTTTTTCTGTGCCTAAGCGCAAAAGGCCTATAGTATACCCAAATCAATAAGCTGGTTATAGGTAAGAACATCCCTGTGGGCGAGGAGGTTTCTCGCCTCACGCATTTTCTTCAGCAGCTCAAACTCGGGCTTGTCAAGTATTTTGCTCTGTCCGCAGATGTAGAACAGCTGCCCAATCTCAACCTCGGACGCCCTGTCAACCCTTTCACCGCTGGAGCTTGTAATCGGCAGGTGCTGCTGAATCTTGCCCTGATACTTCTGAATCAGCTCCCGCCTGAAATCCTCAAGCCGCGGAAACACCAGCTTGATTTGCGACTCCCACACTGCGGTTTCAACGCGCTCGCTGAGATTCGGAATCGAAATGTCATTATCAAGCAGCACTTCGCTCGTCGTGCCGTAAGGGTCTGTCGCAAGGCTAAGCCCCGCCGTGGCAAGCAGTCCCGCAAGCTCCACATTGTTCTCGGCGATATTGCTTGCAAGCTCCGAAACATACTGTTTTTTCACGCTGCTGCATTTTTCCGAAGCAAGAAGCGTAAGACATAGCATCAGGCAGTCATAATCCGTCACATAATCGGAGTATTGCAGGCAGCCGATAAGCTGCGATTCGTTGGCGTTTACGCCGCGGGTGATGAGAATAAAAAAACCTCGCTCCTCGGAATCCCTGTTCTCAAGATACTCCGTCACGGTTTTCAGCCAGGCGGCTGCGTTGCCGGGGGTTATTCCGGTAACGCAGATAATTCTGTGATTGAGCGGAGTGTTGGCGTTGGCGGCAAGAAATCGCTCATAGCTTTTATCTCTCGCAGGCCAGTATTTGTTCCGCTCAGCCTCACTGCAAAAGCGCTCGAAAAGGTATTCGCCCGGCTCAGCCTTAATGTTCTCCGCGTCATGCACCTCAAAGGAACGGGTGTCCGTCATAAATGACAGCTGCTGCTCCAGCGTGTAGGTCATAATATCAAGCCACGGAATGTCATCGGGGAAGTTCATTATCACCGAACGCCTGTCCAGCAGGATATCCTTGACATCAT
>JBJESC010000133.1:0-3882 GCA_051882615.1 Oscillospiraceae bacterium | reverse complement strand
TATTTTATCGACATTCATTTATCATAGCTCCTTTATATTTCACTATATAAAAACTACTAAATATCTCTATTATTTACATTTCTTTTCTTAGTATTCATTTTGATGAGCTTCCTTTATTTCTTTTAATAAATCTTCATTTAAATAAATTTCTAAGGCAGATACTACCATAGCTTTAACAGATTGATGTAACTTATCATATGCTAAAATTGAATTTGCATATTGCAAGAATTCTTCTTCAGGAACCCGGAATCGTTATATTTGATGAGCCTACTGCTGCGCTTGATATGAAAAACAAGCGTGTGGTGTTAGATATGATGAAACAGCTCAATGCTGATGGATTATCTGTAATAAACATTACTCACGACCCGAATCACGCTGTTCTTTTGGGGGGCACTGTTCTGCTGCTTGGAAATGGCAGAAGTATATTCGGCAAAACAGAGGATGTAATGACAGAGGAGAATCTGTCGGAATTATACGATACTGCCGTGCATATTTTTAAGCTGCCGCATGGCGAGGAATTCGTTACCAGCCTTTACTGACAGGAGAATAACATGAAGATTCACTATCTTGGAACAGGCGCCGCGGAAGGAATACCCGCAATATTCTGCCATTGCAGGATATGCGAAAACGCACGCCGAAAAAAAGGAAAAGAGATACGTTCTCGATTGCAGGCGATAATTGACGACAGAATCATCATTGATTTCGGACCCGATACTTTTTTTCATTCGCTGAGCAGCGGAACTGACTTTGCCGCTATAGAACTGTGCCTTATAACTCACTCTCACCCCGACCACCTGATACCCAGCGAATTGTTCTTGCGCAAAAGCAACAACGCTATTTATGATTATCCTATAAACCCGTTGAATGTTTATGGAAGCACGGGAGTAAGAGAACAATTCAAACTTTTCGACAATGGGTACATTACAAAAGATGGACGCTCAGTGTTCCATACGGCAGAGCCGTTCTCAGAGATATTGTTCGGCGAATACCGAATTACCCCTTTACCGGCGATACACAATACCGAACAGCCGCTTATCTATCTCATACAGAAGAATAATACCGCATTACTCTACGCGCATGATACGGATGTTTTCTCTGATGAGGTGTGGGATTGGTTCAGGAAAAGCGGTATAAGGCTGGATTGTGTTTCGCTTGACTGCACCGAGGGAGCAAAACAAATTGATTACCGAGGACACATGAACCTTGAAAGAGATTATCTGGTCAAAAGGGAGCTTATAGAATCAGGCGCGGCAGACAGCAAAACAGTGTTTGTTGCCGGTCATTTCTCTCACAACGGGCTTTTGTCACATGAGGAACTTTGCGCGCAGGCGGAAGGCTTTATAATATCCTATGATGGAATGATACTGGAATTCGGAGAGGAATAGTATGAAGCTGATAATTTTTACCGGCGCGCCTGCCGGCGGAAAAAGCTCTGTCGCAAAGGAAATCTCCGCTAAAACCGGAATCAGAACCGTATCTAAGGATGAATGCAAGATTCAGCTTTTTGAGAAGTATGGATTTACCAACCACGATGAAAAAAAGACACTGAGTATTCGCGGAGAAGCCGATATGCTTGTTTTGGTTAAGAATGCGATTGAAGCAGGACAGGATATCATTGTCGATAACAATTTCAAAGACTTTGATGCACTTCGCAAAGTTTTACACGAAACCGGTTTTTCCGGCAGAATCCTATGCTTTGTTTTTGAGGCATCTTATGAGAAACTGGCAGAGCGATACAATATGAGGATTCGTTCCGGAAACAGGCACACAGCGCTTTACTGCCTTAATCAGTACCCTGTGATAGACGGCGTTACAGAATTTCATAAACCTCTCATGGCAGAAGATGTAAAAAGGATTCAGGAATGTATCAGGGAGGAAACATACGGAGATGTTGTTTACAGGATAAATACCGATAATATTGAAAACGAATTTAATAGTATCTGTGACAATGTTATTTCACTAATCAATCAGGAGTAAAATATATGCCAAACAGAACTTCCTTGCCAAACAATACCATTTTGCAATTCGGGGAACGAAGATTTCGAATACAATATGAAATCGGAAGAGGCGGAAACTCCGTGGTCTACCTCGCCGCAAGCGGTTCATCCTCCGAAACATATATTGTCAAGGAGTATTATCCGCATAACATATCCGGTCTGTACAGAGAAAACGGTACGCTTAAAATCGACAGGCTTTCGAAAGAGGAAAAGACAGCATTTGACAACGGATTGGAACGTTTCCGTCAATGCGCTGAACAAAAGGCGAAGCTTTCATTGTACAGCTCAAATATAAAGAACCTCTTGCCGGAATACTGCGAGTGTTTTCCGAACGGAGATACTGCGTATATTCTGACATCAGACACAATCGGCAGCTGCTATTCCGAGTATAGGGAAAGCAATATGACAGAGCTGCTAAGGTGTTTTCTCAAGCTATGCAGAGCCATAAATGAATTTCATAAACACAATCTTCTTTTTCTTGATATCAAACCCGAAAATGTTCTGCTGATAAATGATGTTACCTCCGAAGACGGTCACAGCATAAAGCTCTTTGACTTTGAAAGCGTTTGTTCGCCCGATACATTGCGCAAAGCGCCTGTTCCATACGATGAAAAGTATTCCTCTCCGGAGCAGAAGGAACTTGCGTGCGGCGCGAACTGCCCTGTTGACAGAAGGTCGGATATCTACAGCCTTGGAGCAGTGCTATATAACAGGATAACAGGGTCTTTTCCGGGCGGCTCTGCAAAGCGAGGCTGCTTTTCAATCAGTCTGCGTGATATACAATCCGGACTTTTCATTGACTTATCGGTTTGTAAGAAGCTTGAAAACGTCTTTTGCAAGACGCTGAATCCATCTCCGATAGCAAGATATGACAATGTAGAAAGCCTTATCGGTGATTTGACTGACATACTGCGTTCGCTGGATAAACAAGGGATGGTTCATTCTTCAGGTTTGACCTCCTGCGGCACGCATTTCATCGCGCAGGCAAGGCAATCCGATAATATTGCTTTGCTTAATCTGATTAAGAATAACGGCGTAGTGTTGGTTTATGGAATGGCGGGTCTTGGTAAGACAGAGTTTATACGGAGCTTTATTTCTTCAAAAAACTCCGAAATTGATTTCGGCACAAAAATCTATATTGCTTCAACCGGCACCAGCATTCTTAACGCTGTAATCAATGACAGTAATGTGGTGATTGAAGGCTTTGACCGAAACCTGCTTCAGAAAAGCACCGATTCGGTTGCTTTATCGGATGAGGATTATTTCAAAATAAAACTATCGTATATACAGCGCGAATGCGATACACTATGCAAGCAGGGGAAACGGATGATAATAGTGTTTGACAATGCCGAGCTGTTCTCCTCTTCCAAAACAGGCAATGAAAATCTCCATTGCCTTGAAATGCTTAGGAAAGCAGGTTGTTGGTGCATTATTGTTTCTGATAGCACGGATGTTGCTGTTAACCATATAGTTTCCTATCGGATAGCAGAACTTGAAATTGAGTATCTTAGGGAGATATTCACACTTTACTGTGAAGTTCCGGATGATGAATACTATCTGCTTGATGAGTTGATCAGGCGGTATAAAAGCCACACGCTAGCCGTAGAGCTTCTTGCAAGAGGGATAACCAACAGCTATCTCACGCTTCCAAATGTTATGGACAGTATTGCGGATAAAGATTCAGGAATTGCCGTAATAGGGCCGTTTTCCTCTGTGGAAGTGGGAGGAAGATTTGAAATGGGTTCTATCAGCGAAATATTAAGCAAAGTATTTATCAGCGCCTTTTCTGACAGCGATAATATTTTTCTGCTTCAGCTCCTTTCGTTATCATCAGATAACGGCTTTTCTTTCAAGGATTTCAGGACGCTGGCAGATGACCGATTTT
>JBJESC010000132.1:0-3893 GCA_051882615.1 Oscillospiraceae bacterium | reverse complement strand
CGAAAATGATGCTTTTCGATGAGCCTACTTCGGCGCTTGACCCGGAGCTTGTCGGCGAGGTGCTTCAGGTAATGAAAAACCTTGCAGCGGACGGCATGACGATGATCGTTGTGACCCACGAAATGGGCTTCGCAAAAGAGGTGTCCGACAGGGTCGTATTCATGTATGACGGCGCTATCCTGGAGGTAGATACTCCGGATAAATTGTTCACAAATCCCTCGAACGAACGCACACGTTCGTTCCTGCAATCTGTCCTTAATATCTGATATGTCAAAGAATAAAGAAGGCGGTTCGGGTACCGCCGCAAAAGTACGCAGCAGCTTCTTATTGCTGCTGACTGCCGTAATATGGGGTGTAGCATTTGTCTCCCAATCAGAGGGAATGCAGCACATGGGACCCTTCACCTTCTCGGCGGCAAGAAGTATTCTCGGCTGCGTGGTTCTGCTTCCGCTTATAGCGGTTATGCGGCTGCGCGCCAAGAAGAGCCCCGATGGAAGCAAACGTAAGCTCCCGCTGAAGCCTACGCTGCTCGGCGGACTCTGCTGCGGTCTTGCGCTTACGGCGGCAAGCCTGCTTCAGCAGTTCGGAGTATCCATGACAACGGTAGGAAAAAGCGGATTTATTACAGCGCTATACATAATCTTCACCCCGATACTCGGAATATTCATCGGCAGAAAAGCGCCGAAGATTGTATGGGTAAGCGCAGTGCTGGGCGCAGTGGGACTGTATCTCCTCTGTATGAACGGTGAGAAGTTCTCAATATCCACAGGCGATGTTCTTGTGCTTCTCTGCGCGGTAATGTTCGCGGTGCACATTCTTGTGATAGACCACTTTTCCCCACAGACGGACGGCGTTGTGCTGTCGTGCATTCAGTTTTTTGTTTGCTTTGCGATAAGCCTAGTATGTGCGCTGATTTTTGAGAAGCCCGATTTCAGCCAAATTCGGGAGGGTGCTGTTTCGGTTCTGTACGCCGGAATAATGTCCAGCGGAGTTGCCTACACTCTCCAGATAGTCGGTCAAAAGGGACTAAACCCCACCGTAGCGGCGCTTATCCTCTCCCTGGAGTCGGTAGTGGCTACAATAGCGGGATATGTCGCATATCGTATCGGATTTCTCACAACCGACCAAACCATGTCTGCAAGACAGATTGCGGGCTGCGCGGTAGTTTTCGCAGCGGTAATACTGGTGCAGCTACCTTGGGAGAAGCTCCGAAAAAGGAACTCGCAAAAGCAATAAATACGGCTTTACAGATGCAAAAAGCGACAGGATTGAAATTATCCTGTCGCTTTTTGCTGTTCGGTTCAGCCCGCTCGTATTATTCAATTTGCCTGTTCATATTGAACACGGCTTTCCAACCGTAGTCAATATCAGTCGCTTATCAGATTTTTAAGATATGTCAGAAGAGCCTTTTCTCCCGCTGTTTTTTCCGCCTCAATTCTGGCTTCGGCAATATCGAACAGCATACAGCCGCAATGACCTTTAAATGTCGGGAAACACAGTATACGAAGGTATTTATCAATTTCGGGGCTGTAATCAATAAGCTCAAGCATTTCGCCGTAAAGAACTGCTCTTTCGTAGCTCCTCAGCCATTTAGAATCCATATTCGAAAAGATATTGCCGAATGTATTGCCTATCATCACTTCAAGCGGGCAATTCTCCAGCTTTGCAAGAGCCTCGTTACCATAGCGGAATATCCAATCCACCGCCTTGCTCTGCTCGTTAAATATCATTTCAATGTCGGTAAACGCAATCGGGATATTGTCAAAGCACTTGTAATATCTGTGATATTCTTCATTCTCTTTGGGATTATCGTTATCCGAAAGCTCGTCAATAATTACACGCTGCTTCTGAAGGAATTTCTCCATTATCTCTTCCCTGTGTTGAGCGGAGTATTCCAAAGAGTCGCCGTTGCTGAGCGTTATCAGCTTGTTTACGCTGTGTATTGCCTTTGCGGACACAAGACACCCACGATGTATTCTGATAAATTCATCGCCGAGAATATTCTTGAACTCGTTAAAGGTCATTCGGGTTTTAAGCACCGTCTCGTCAGCAAGGTGAATAAACGCATCCTGCTTTTTCATAACAACATACATAATGTCGCCGACAGGTATAGTAATATGCTTTCGCCGGGATACAACGGTTATAGTTCTTTCTGTCATTACCAACACCTCTTCTAAAAAAATCACCCATATAGTTACATTATAACAGAATTTTTTTAAAAAGCAATACCATTTTAAAAGAATACCTGCGGACAAAACAGCATACCGTCAATACTTATCTTCCTGATGTCGGCATAACAAGCTGTGTATTTTGCACATATTTCAAAACACATATTGTTAAATTTGCTGATTTAGAAAAAAAATTCCCAAAATATCGACAAATTGAAAAAAATATGATATAATGAGGTGGGAATTTTGATGCAGGAGGGCATTATGGAAGATAAATCAAAGGTAGGAGAACTTGTTTCAGAGAAGATGATGTTCATACACGCAATGATCGTAACAGCGGTATGCGTAATTTTTGGAATTATCAATTGCTTTTCAGGAAACGTAGCGGTTGGAATTGGAATCGTGGCTGCGGGTGTTGCTTCGTGTGTACCCACAATTCTTCTTAAAAAGAAAATCCCGATAATCACACGCGGAATTGTACTCTCTCATATTCAGCTGTGCATTATTATTGTAATGTCGGTGCTTAAGCACGAGCTGGACGCGATGTTCCCGCTTATGGTGGCTTCGATGACAATATGTTGTATATATTACAACCTTAAATCACTGATTTCCCATTGGATTATTATGGACGTGGTTTCTGTTGCGGGAGTATTCTTCCGTGATTTGTTTTACGGAAACTGCGGACTGGAAGCAATCATTAAAGGCTTTGCGGGAATAAATATCGGAGCAGCTCTGCTTATATATCTTGTTAAAACCAATCTAAAGAATATCAAGAAAGCTCAGGAGGCCTACAACGAATCCGAGGGATTACTTATCAGGGTTCAGGACCAGATGCAGGAATCCGAGAAAATGGTTGAACAGCAGAACGAGGTTGTTGCAAAAATAGCGGAGATTTCCGCTTCCGTAAACTCGTCCTCCGGAAAAATGCGCGAAATATCGTCACAGATTTCCGCTTCCACTACATATCAGCAGAGTGCAGTTGAGGAGATTTCCGAAGAAGTCAGAAATATTATTGACCAGACAAACGAGAGCCTCAACGAAGCCACCGAAGCGGAAAAGGCTGCGCGCAATTGTGCAAAGCTCCTTGCCGAAAACCACGATGCAATGAAGAATATGTCGGAAGCAATGGACGAAATCAGACACTCCTCCGAACAGATCAAGACGATTGTTGAAGCGATTGAGGATATTGCTTTCCAGACAAATATACTCGCACTTAACGCTTCAATTGAAGCAGCTCGTGCGGGCGCTGCGGGCAAGGGCTTCGCAGTTGTCGCAGACGAGGTTGGAAACCTCGCAAGAAAGAGCAGTGAGTCCGTTGAGAACACTACTACGCTTATCCAGAGCTCCATTGACGCTGTTGAGCGCGGCGCAGCGATTGCCGAGGAAGTTCTCAACCAGATGAACAGCGTAATCACCACCGCTGAAAAGAGCGCGCATCACGCTGTTCTTATCAACGAGCTGTCACATCGTCAGGCAGACTCCACTGCAGCTGTGGAACGCAGCGTTCAGATGATTTCCGAAGTTGTTGCACAGAACGTACAGACCTCGGACGAGAGCTCGCGTATCGCGGAACTGGTTGCAGACGAGGCAACCAAGATGGACGATATAGTAAGCCAATTCAGATAAACTGAATTCAAGTACAAATTCAGCCGTTCGCGGAACTATTTTCCGAGAACGGCTGTTTCTTTTATTTAAAAATTTATCTCAGAAGCTCATTCGGTATTA
>JBJESC010000131.1:0-3898 GCA_051882615.1 Oscillospiraceae bacterium | reverse complement strand
TATTAAACAGTTCCCCGATGTGGGTTTATACCGTACATCTCGAGTAGGGGAATGGCTTTCAACAAATGGCTATTCACTTGAAATGCTTGGATACAGTGATTTCAGAAGCTTTGCCGAAGAATTTCCTGAGATGTTTGCATTTCAGGACGACAACAACGATGAGTTTATTGAAATACTTAAATGGAATGTCGGGGAGCAGACATTGGGAAGCACCTCAGATCATCCTGCAGATGGTTTCTTTGGCTCTGATAGCCTGATTCTTAATGACGACATTATTGAGATGTCCCAGCGTTCGCTTTATGCCCTTACTAAAATTATCGGCGGAAACATTACTGTCGGTCAAATGAAACAAGAAATCTATGACAGATTTAAAGAAGCTAAGCAATCGGGAAAATTGGAATTTCGCGGAACAAGATACATTTTCCCGATAGGCCAAAGTTATGACGGTTACAACATAAACGGAATTATCACGAAAAATCTTAGTCCCGTCGGAAGAAGTCTATATTTTTCTTTTGAAAAAACCGGTTATGATTACTCCGATTGCATAAATGTAACTCGGGAGAATAAGGCTCAGAACAAGAAACTTACTGCTGAAGAAATCAAGAAAATATATACGTTACTGACAAACAGCTTTGACTGCGAAAAGAAGCTTCATATGGCAGCGGTAAGCAAGCTTCTGACTGATAGCGGAATAGACCGAATGGAATACGGCTACTTCAAGATGAAAGATCTTCTGGCTCAGCTTCCTTTTCTGGAATTGCACGAGGAGATTCTCGGCGGCGTTCCTCAGACAATAATTACAATTCACCGTCAGGGTTATTCTACACCTGCGCCTTTAAACGTTTCAACAGGGGTTAAAATACCTGATGGAAATCTTGAAGATTTCTGTAATATTCCCGGAAAACCTATTTCAATCCTTGAAAACTACCTGTTGGAAAGGGGAATAATTCCCGGCTTTGATACAATTATCAAAAATCTGAATGATGATTATAATATAGCGCGCAGCAAGGGACAAATAAGGATTTACGATGGGAAGATTATTTTTCCGTGCAGATATCTTAAAGATGACAATACCAATATCGAATTAACTCTGAAAACAAGCACATACGAGGGAAAAAAGTGGTTTCTCTACTATGTTGATACCGTTGTCCGCGATAGAAGTCGCACTGTAACTCCGGGAAAGCAGCTTGAAAACTTTGCCTTTCTCGGAAGCTGGGGGAATTTTCTCTCCGAACTGGCAGCAAAAGCCATTGATGAGGAGTGGGATTTTGCAAACTCCTCCCGAAAGAACTATCAAATCTTAATCCAATACATCAAGTACACATTCAGCAGGCTAAACCGCGAAAAAAAAGTGTGCATTTCTGAGAACAAAGAGTTTGCAGCATTTAACACAGGTCTTGCTGATGACCATTACGATGATATTTACGCCTGCTTTGTTCCGAACGATCCGCTAAGCGGTACGCCTTGGAAATTTGCGGGGTTCTGCACTGCGGCATCGGGAGGACTCGGAAAGCAGCTGGTGGATTATTTCAATCCTCTTCCGCAGCCTCCGTCATACTTTAAACGCAGCGATGATTTGTATTTTGACAGTACAAAACAGCTGCACACAGATTTTGAGCACATTATTATAGATAACATAAACAGACTTCCGTTAGCGTTTCTCAGCGATCAGTTCTTTGATAATTCAAGGGCTGCTTCCATTGTTGAGAACTTAAAGCTATGCGGAACGGACCACGCGAAACGGACGGCTCTGTATTCCGAGCTGAGAGGACTAATTCTTGAAAACAGCAGGCTGTTTGTGCGAATACAAAACAGGCTTAAGGATTCAATAGAGCTTGCCAAAAAGCGCGTCAGATGGAATTTTAAGACCGCTGTTCCTTCATATTTTCCTAAACGGGACAGTCTTTCGCTTATGCTGCCTCTTGCTCTTGTCGATGAATCGAAGCCTGATGTTGCGTTAGTTGTAGAATTAACACGCTCGGGATGCTATCAGGGACAGACAATATTAACGCTTCCTCAGGCATATATTGACGCCAGATTGCTGTGCAGATTAACGGGCGACTGGCTTGTTCCCGACAAAATCTTTTCATCATCGGAAGAAGCTGTAGAAGACGATATATAAAAAACAACCTGTTCACATTTTTTGTGAACAGGTTGTTTTATTACTGTTTGTTCAGATACTCGCGTATTTTATTGAGTGCCTCACGGTACATTTCCATCAGTTCCTCGTGACTGAACTTAGCATAATCAATATTTCCCGATTTAATTGCAAATTCGGAGGCACGGGCTCTTTCTGACAGTCCCTCAAGACCAACGGTAAGTGCTGTGCTCTTCAACGAATGCGCATTTATCCTGTAATCCTCAAAATTTTCAGAGCTAAACTGCTCTTCCATTTCTTCCAATCGCTTGCTTTCAGCAAACTGCCTGAGCACGTCAAGATATAAGTCAAAGTCATCACAGCAGTAGGGAAGAGCGATTTTCAGATTGACAGAAGGAAGAAGCGCTGTAAGGGATGAAATCCTGTCGTCTTTTTCGCCGTTGTTTCCGAGGTCAGGAGCTTCGTCTTCGTACTCGTGAACAAGTTCGGGTGGCAGATAGCTCTTGATTACGCTTTCAAGCTTGTCACCGCGAACAGGTTTGGAAATATAGTCCGCAAATCCCTGGTCCATATACCGCTCGCGAATTCCAGCAAGTGCATTTGCTGTCAGCATAATTACAGGGGTGTCGCCACACATAGTTTCTTCTTTGCGCAGCTGAGTATAAGTTTCAACGCCGTCCATTTCCGGCATCATGTGATCCATCAGAATAATATCGTAATGCTTCTTCTTTGCAAGCTCTATTGCCTCTCTGCCGCTCTCAGCCGTATCAATATGTACCTTTGTGCATTTGAGCATATTGGTGATTACCATAAGGTTTACGGGAAGGTCGTCAACCGCAAGAATATTTGCATCGGGAGCAACAAAGCTTCGTACATATCCATAATCATGGGAGTGCGAGTAGTTAAGCTGAATGCTTCCTATTGGAGTATTATCAACGATTTCCTGGGGAACGGTAAGAACAAATTCGCTTCCGACGTTTATCTCGCTGTCCACAGTAATTTCACCGTCCATAAGAGTAACAAGACGTTTTACAATCGCCAGCCCCAGACCTGTTCCTTCAACACCGCGATTTCTTGTCATATCGAAACGAGTAAACCTACCGAAAAGGTCAGGAATGTTCTCTTTTGCAATACCAATACCCGTATCCTTTACACTGACTTTTAGAATATACCCGTTTTCGGAGAATTCTCCGCCCACCGTCAAAGTTACGGAACCTACGTTAGTGTACTTTACCGCATTTGTAAGCAGATTAACAATAACCTGTCGGAGATGTGTTTCGTCTCCCGACAAAAGCCGCGGGATATTTTCATCACAATTAACAATAATCTCCAACTCTTTACCGCGAGCCCTGGACGCCGCCATATTATAACAATCGTTGATTAGCGAGGATATATCGTAAGACGACTTAATAATCTCAATTTTGCCCGATTCAATTTTTGAAATATCAAGAACATCGTTTATTATCGAAAGAAGAAGATTGCCTGAGGATTGAATATTCATAGCGTATTCGCGGATTTCGGGTTGCTTTTCCTCACGAAGAATCATCTCGTTCATACCAAGAATAGCGTTGATGGGAGTTCTGATTTCGTGGGACATATTGACAAGGAACGAGCTTTTAGCCTGATTGGCGAGCAGCGCTTCCTGCTGTGACGTCTGAGCTTGCGAAACAGCGGCTATCAGCTTCAGCTTCTGGCCTTCCATAAGAGTAACTATTTCCTGAGCAATAACTTCTGCTAAGATAATCAATGCAACCGAAATAATAACCTCAGTGCAAAAGAAAGTTTGTGGGCCTTGAGTAA
>JBJESC010000130.1:0-3912 GCA_051882615.1 Oscillospiraceae bacterium | reverse complement strand
CTTGTACAAGTTCATCAGGAGGAGTTGATGTTGTCAAGATAACCGTTGAGCAGACTCTTGAAAAGTACAGCGGCTGGTTCTGGATATGGAACAGTGTTGACGGCGCGAGTTGGACAAAAACGGTAAACACAAATACAATTTGTTTATCCAACACCAAATCCGGTCTGACAAGCGGCAAATATCGACTGAAATCAGTTTTCACGCTGACAAGCTCAAGCGGCAAGACCGAAACTGTCACGATTTACAGTGACGAGAGAACAGTCGGGTAAGAGTTTTCGAAAACAAACAAAACACATTTGGAAAAGATACCTTTGGGTATCAAAAGAACAAGGAGGTCTATTATGACAAAAATAATCAAAAAGGTCACGGCAACGGCAGCAGCTATTATCGCTTTGGGAGCATTCGGACTGAGCGCTTCGGGAACTGAAATTAAGGATTGGACTGTTGCTCATGTCAACACTCCCGGCGCTCCGTCAATTCCTAATTGTACAACAGTTTATATGACCGCATCAAAAGACACATATTGTGCAATGGTACAATCAATGACCAATCTTGCCACAAGAGAAGTTACAATTACCAGTGAAACAAACTATATGAATCGCGCAATCAAATTTAATACTCCCGGCATAGAACTGTCGTGGAAACTTGAAAGCGGATATATCCTCAATGATGTAACGTATAAAGTAACTGCGACAACCTCTGATATTGATGTATTGTCTGCCAGTGGCTACATAAAAAGAATTTGCTAATCATTATCTGTGATTGCGTTCAGGTTGTTTATTACAGAGTGCGGTTTTCTCGACCGCACTCTAAATCGAAAGGAATATTATGAAGCGTATATTTTGCATATTTGCGGCGCTTGCCGTTGTATTGTCAATGACAGGCTGCCAAAAAGAAGAAACCACATCAAGCGGCGAGAAATTCACGTCAAATGAAGAAGTTATCGTAAACGGCAAACTCCTGAGCGAGTATGCTGTGCCCGTCAGCGAGGTTTCTGCCGACTATGACAAGCATTTTGAAAACTGCAAATCCAAGGAATTCATAAACCTCGACTGGACAAATACACCAAAGCTGGAATTTCCGGAATTGACCGAGTGCCGCGATATTGAAGTAGCGCTTGAATACCCAAGTCCCTCCAATAAAGAGGCTTTAGCAAAATTTGAAAACCAATGCAAACAAGTTTTCGGCGAAGATTACGACAGCAGCAAATTCTTTTTTAATACCCCAAGCAAAAAATATCCAGAAGTTATCGAGTCGGGAAACGGTATGACCTTTGAAAACGCAGGCTCACGAGTATCCGATTACCGTGAAGAGCTTGAAAACAACGACGATATCAAGCTTGGTTGGCTGACGTATGTCAATTTGGACAAACTGCACTACCTGTGGGGTTCTGCCGACTGTGACCCTGTTTGGGTGTGCAAAGGACATACAATTGCTCTTACGGGAATTAAGTATCGTCCGACAGGCTTGCTTCCGTGCGATTTGTGCGGGAAGTACCCGACAGAAACTTTCATTAACGACGGAACAATTTCAGACAAGACTTACAGGTTGGACGACGGCGATTATTCCATAGGCGAGGCTATTGACTATCTGGTAAACGACTTCTATCCCACACAGCCGTATGGAATTTACGAGGGAGTAACCTGTAAAGTAAATTCCGTGAGCGCAATTCAGCTTGAGGACGACCTGTATGTATACTATATGAACTTCTCCCCCGCGTATTACGGCATTCCTTTTGACGCAATCGGTGAGTTCTCAACAACAAGTTCCAATTCCGACCGCGCCGATTTTCGCTCTCAGGCAATAATATCCAAGAAGAACTACGTTGATATGGCGCACCGTCCTGCTCAGCCCAACGTTACAGAGGTTGGCGATGTTATTGACAAAATTATCCCGTTAGACAAAGCTGCCGAAATTGCAAGCGAAAGCCTCACTCAAGCTGTGAAATTCGAGGTGAAAACCGCAGAGCTGATTTATTCCGGTATGACAAACAGAGAAACCTACATTGACCATTTATGCCCGAGCTGGAAATTTATGCTCTACAACGCCAACGACAATTTGTACTACAACGTATATGTTGACGCAGTAAGCGGAGAATGCACATATTTCAGCTATTCAATGATTTAAAACAGAGGAATGGTTTGTTATGAGGAGCTTATTCACGCATTTCAGAAAAATCTTAACCTCCCGCGGTTTTTATCTCTGTATTTTTCTTACCGTACTTTTGCTGTTCTCGGCGGAGATTTACACCGATTACAGAACAACCGACCGCTATTCGGTTTTTCGCACTCTCACTAGCTTTTCGGCTGAGGAACGGCTTGCTCTCGGCGAGGAAATGTGCAGCGTTCGCGTTCTGAGCAGCGCGCTTAACGGCTGGTTTACGCTGTTTACGCCGATTGCGGCGGCGTTCTGCTTTATCCCGATAATCTGCACGGAGCGCGAGGAAAACGCCGTTCGTTTTCAGATGTTCCGTTCCTCAAAAATCAAGTATAACGCAGCGCAATTCCTCGCGGGAATAATCTCTTCGGGAACTGCCGTGACGTTAGGTTATCTGATTTTCAGCGCGGTTGTGATGATTACATTCCCCGACATATCTCAGTTTAACGAAACCACCGCCGAGCATATAAAAATGTGGTCGCAGAGCTTCCCCGCCCTGCTTACCAGGGTGTGGTGCTTCGGCGCATTTTGGGGAATACCGGCAATGCTTCTGTCGAGCGTTATCCGAAACAAGTACATAGTGATGTGCCTGCCGTTTTTCTTGAAATACGGGCTTTCTCAGGCTTATTTGACTGTGATTACAAGCGCTTATAAGGGCGATTCCAACGAAACGCTTCTTAAAATTACAATTTTGCTCTGTCCCGATGGTCTTCTCGGCAGCTCGCCTTGGTACGAAAAGGCGGCGGTATTCGGCGGTCTGGCAATAATTTTCTTTACCGCTTATATGATTATTACAGCGAAACGGGGTGACTGCGGTGCGTGAAAGTATGACAAAAATCTGGGGAGTTGCACGAACGGAATTTGTCGGCTGGATAACCAATCCCCGAATAATAATCCTCGGGATTTTGCTTGTGTTTGTAAAAACGCTTGCGATAGACCCGCTCACCGCAAGAGCCGACAAATACGGAGAGCCTATGGTTATCTTTGAGCCGTTTATCGCTGTGGGAAATTCGGGCTATCTCACGCTGTTTATTCCGCTGGTGTTTTTGGTGTTGTTTTCGGATTATCCGAAGCTGGGAGGAAACTCGCTTTTCTTCATTTCAAGAACAGGTAAGAAAGAGTGGCTGTGCGGACAAATTCTGTTTCTGATAATGGCGACTGCGGCTGTTATCGGGATAATCCTCGGAGCAAGTATCCTGCTTTCTGGCGGAGTTTTTGGCACGGAATGGAGCGATTCGGTGCGGAAATACGCCTCGCGTTTCCCCGAGGAGGCAAACAACTTCGACAGTCAACTGCTCCCCTCAAACCTCTACAACCAAATCCCGATGATGACTGCGCTGTGGCAGACAATTGTGCTTTTAGCGGGATATTTGCTGACGCTGGCGCTGGTGATATATCTGCTGAAAATGCTGTTTTCAAGCTCTGTGGGACTTGCGGGAGCAGTGCTGCTTGTTGCGATAGGCACAGTTACCACCTCGCTTTATTCAAGGATAAAATGGGCGTTCCCTACGTCAAACACGATAATCTGGCTTCACTACACGGAAATTCTGAGCAAGCCGATTTATCCCGTGTGGGCTTCGTTCGCGTATTTCGGAGTGCTGCTGGCGGCGCTGATTGCGGGGAATTTCGTTGCGCTAAGAAAACTCAACTTTATGGAGGGCAGCTGAGACGATTGAAGTAAAAAACGTAAGTCTTACCTTTCAGAGAAACTGTTGCTTTTGCACTTGCGGAGGTTGTCGTAGTCAGGAATAGCGG
>JBJESC010000129.1:0-3924 GCA_051882615.1 Oscillospiraceae bacterium | reverse complement strand
CACCCTTTGTGGAAACAAACGCACCGTCTGCATTAGGCCTTGTCGCCTGTTTAAGAGCGTAAGCAAGCGCCTTAAAGAGTGCCTCAATCTTGTGGTGGTCATTTACTCCGTATTCAACACGAAGGTGAAGCGTAATTCCTGCATTAAACGCGAACGCTCTCATAAACTCCTCAACAAGGCAGGTGTCGAACTCCCCAACCCGCTCATTTTTGAACTCCGCGTTAAGAACAAGAAACGGACGTCCGCTGACATCTACCGAGCAAAATCCCAGACTTTCGTCCATAGGGATAGACGCGCTTCCATAGCGCATAATTCCGCTTTTATCGCCTAGAGCTTCACCAAACGCCTTGCCGAGTACTATTCCAACGTCCTCGGCTGTGTGATGTCCGTCAACATTCAAATCGCCCTTTGCGTCAAGCAGCAGTCCGAAACCACCGTGAACCGCCAGCGCAGTCAGCATGTGGTCGAGAAATCCGATACCGGTATTTATCTTAACCTCGCCGCCGTCAAGCTGAAGGAGTGCTGAGATGTCGGTTTCTTTAGTCTTTCTGTTAATCTGGGATTTTCTGTTCATTGTATCTCCTTATGTCGTACACTGTATCGCAAAATCAGTTATCTTTTCTGACTTCAATGGAATTTGCGTGTGCCGTAAGCTGTTCGCGCTTTGCAATCAGGATTATATCGTCCGCAGCTTCAAGAAGCGCATCCTGAGTGTAGTAGATGTAGCTCGAACGCTTGACAAAGCTGTCCACTCCGAGTGGAGAATAAAATCTTGCAGTTCCGCTTGTGGGAAGAACGTGGTTAGGACCTGCATAGTAGTCGCCCAAAGGCTCGGGAGAATACTGTCCAAGGAACAAAGAACCAACGTTGTCGAGTTTTCCGATATATTCAAGCGGATTCTTTACAACACATTCAAGGTGCTCGGGAGCAATTTTGTTCGCAATTTCAACCGCATAGTCCATATCATCGCAAACGATAATTCCTCCGTAGTTTCTGAGCGACTCCTCGATAATATCCTTACGGGAGAGATATGCCGCCTGACGTTCAATTTCAGCCTTGGTCTTCTCTGCGACTTCCATACTTGTTGTAATCATAATCGCCGAAGCAAGCCTGTCGTGCTCAGCCTGTGACATAAGGTCAGCGGCAAGGTATGTAGGATTTGCGGTTTCATCAGCAAGCACAAGAATTTCACTCGGACCTGCAACCATATCAATGTCAACCGTGCCGTAAACCAGCTTCTTTGCGGTTGCAACAAAGATATTTCCGGGGCCTACAATCTTGGATACTCGCGGGATTTCCTCTGTACCGTAAGCAAGTGCGGCAATTGCCTGAGCACCGCCCGCAAGGAAAATCTTGTCTACTCCGCAAAGAGCTGCCGCTACAAGAATATCCTTGTTTGCCGTGCCGTCTTTCAGCGGAGGAGTAACCATTATAATCTCCTTAACGCCCGCAATCTTTGCGGGAATAGCATTCATCAAAACAGAAGAGGGATACGCCGCCGTGCCGCCGGGAACATAAAGTCCAACCTTGTCCAGACCGCGAACGCGCTGTCCCATAATGACGCCGTTTTCCTCGGTTACGCAAAAGCCCTCGCGCTTCTGTCTGGTGTGGAATGCGGTGATATTCTCGACAGCGTTGAGCATAGCCTCAACAAATTCGGGAGACTTTTCGTTCGCCTCGGTGAGCGCGTCCTGAATAGCCTCATCGGGAACCTGATAGTAGCAAGCATCAGGGCAGTCAAACTTCGCAGTATAAGCCTTAACAGCCTTATCGCCGCTCTGCTTTACATCTTCAAGAATAGCCTTTACAGTCTTTTCAACCTCGGCGTTTACCTCGCCGGCACGTTTTTCAACCTCGGAAAGGAACTCCAGCTCGGAGCCATCCGCTTTTATTATCTTAATCATTTTTAATCGCTCCTTCAATCAATCCCACAATCTCGGAAACTCGTTCTTGCTTGAGTTTAATGCTAACTGTGTTGACAATCAGACGTGCGGAAATCGGCGCAACGTCCTCAACGACGGAAAGTCCGTTCTCCCTGAGGGTGGTTCCCGTTTCCACAATGTCAACGATACCGTCAGCCAGACCAACCAGCGGAGCAAGCTCCACCGAGCCCTCGATTTTTACAATATCAACGTCAATTCCCTTTTTCTCAAAGTAACTTCGGGTTACCTCGGGATACTTGGTAGCAACCGTCTTTACGCCGTAGCCTTTATAGAAGTCAGTGCCGTTCTTTACCGCGAGAGCAAATCTGCACTTTCCAAAGCCCAAATCCGCAACTTCAAAGAACTTGCCGCCGTGCTCCATAATGGTATCCTTGCCTACAACGCCAATATCGCATACTCCGTGCTCAACGTATGTGATTACGTCCGCAGCCTTTGCAAGAACAACTTCTATATTCTCGTTAGGAACGGTCAAAATCAAACGTCTGCCCTTGTTGCGAAGCTCGGTTACATCATAACCTATCTTTTCCAGAAGCTCAACGGCTTTCTGCTCGATACGTCCTTTGGTAAGTGCAATGCGTATCTTCTTTTTTGAATTCATATCAGCCACGCATCACACCTCCTTTGATTCTACGCCGCCGTTTTCGCTGAGGACATCAAGACGGTGGATATTATGGGACTTTGCATACTTCTCAGCGCACTTGGGGCACTCGCCGATAAAGTTCATAACGGAAAGTCCCTCGCCAATCAGCTTTTCGCAATGCTTGAGCGCTGATATTTTATTCTCTGAGAACACCAGCACATCTGCTGTTTTGGTTATCGACTTCTCCGAATTCTTCAAGAATACGCGGGCTGCTGCTTCAACATTAACCGCAAAACCAACCGCCTTGGTGCTTTCTGTTCCGAATGTTTCAAGGAGCGCGTCGTAACGTCCACCCGAAAGTGCAGGCTGTCCATAGCCCTCCACATAACCTCTGAAAATAATACCTGTGTAGTAATTCTTCTTATGTACCAATCCGAGGTCAACTCGTATTTTCTCTGCGGGGATAATCTCGGACAAATCAGTACAGAGCTTTTCAAGACGAGAGAGTTTTCCTTCAAGCACTTCACCCTTGAGATATGCCTTTGCTTTCTCAAACACTTCAAACCCGCCAAACAAACGTGGAAGCATCTTCAATGCGTTGTCAATCGGGCGATTCTCGGATAGAGCTTCATCAAGCCTCGGGTAGTCCTTGGTGTCAATCCAGCTGCGAATATTCTCAGCGTCTGCTTCGGAACAATCAAACTCGGAAATCAGAGTTCTGAAAATGCCGCTGTCTCCTATTTCAATGCGATAGTCCTCATCGCACGCAGAAAGCGCCTTGGCTGCAAGGAACAACGCCTCATAATCGGAGCTTTCGTCCTCTCCGCCGATAATCTCAATTCCGCATTGGGAAATTTCGTCATCTCGTCCGCTGTCCTTGGGGTTTACCATAAAAATATTCTGATTGTAGAACAGTTTCAGCGGCAGCTGTTCATCACGAAGACGTGTTGCACAAAGTCTGGCAATGGGAGTTGTGCTGTCGGGACGAAGAACCATAAGACGGTTCTTTCCGTCAACCAGCTTGTACATACTCTCCTGCGGGAAGCATCTTCCCTGCCCGTTGAACACGTCATAGAATTCAATTCCCGGTGTAACAACCTCGGAATATCCATACTCTTCAAACATTTTCGTGATTCGCTGAAGGATAATTCGCTTTGCCGCACACTCCTCAAACAGGAAGTCTCTCGTTCCCTCGGGAGTCAACAGATAATTTCGTTTCAATTCTTTCTCCTCATCATTTCGTCGTTATGTGCTTTGCCCAAAGCCGCGCTTTACTATGCTAATGTGTTAGCACGGTACCATATTACTACATTATAATACCATATTGTTACAGAAATGTCAAGCACAAAGGCACATTTTGGTAATATCAGCCCAAAACATTCAACAAGCAGTTTGCCATTT
>JBJESC010000128.1:0-17087 GCA_051882615.1 Oscillospiraceae bacterium | reverse complement strand
TGAAGTGCCCCCTGTCAAGTAGACAGATGAAAAAATAAAAGATTTTTTAAAATTTTGTTGAAATCCACCCTGCTGCGCGCAGCAGGGTGGATTTTTCACGCCGCAGCCAAGTGGTATTCCATAGGCGTCATACATTTCAGTTTTAACTGGTAACGTTTGGTGTTGTAAAACTCAATGTAATTCTCAATAGCATTTGTAAGTTCCTCTTTAGAGGAAAATTTTCTCAGGTAATACATCTCGGATTTGAGTATTCCCCAGAAGCCTTCCATAGGTCCGTTATCAATACATCTTCCAACTCGCGACATACTCTGCCGCATACCTGCTTTCATAAGCATGTTATGGAACGTCTTGTTTGTATACTGAAAACCTCTGTCGCTGTGAAACAACGGATGAGCATCAGGGTTGGATTTTACTGCTTCATCAAAGGTTTCAAACACGAGCTGATTATTGTTGCTCGTTCCTATCTTGTATGAAACTATTCGTCTGTCAAATATATCAATTATTGCGCTCAGATAAATCTTTTTAACCTCAACGCCTACATAATACTTGAACTCAGTCACATCGGTAAGCCATTTCTCGTTCGGCTTGTCAGCGTAAAATTCTCTGTTAAGAACATTTTCTGCTGTCACTTCCGGAGTGGATTTGATGTAATTGTATTTCTTCTTACGACATACGGATTTCAAATGCAGTATCTGCATAAGTCTGCGAATTCGTTTCTTGTTAAAATGTGTTTCGTGCCGTCTGTTAACCGTTATTGTCATTTGACGGTATCCAAGGATACCGTTCTGTTCTTCGTACAGTTCCTTTATCCATTCAACAAGTTCTTCATTTACCTGCTGGCTTTTGCTCGGTGTTCTTTTCAGCCATTTGTAGTAGGCGCTTCGGCAGATATGCAGCTTTGCACAAAGCTTTTCTATCGGATAACCCTCGGTTTTGTTGAGATACTGTATCGCTATGTACCTGTCTTCCTGTAACACTCCGCTTAACGATCGCCCCCTCTCAGTTCCCTCAATTTTTTTAGCAGAGCTATCTCCATTTCCTGATCCTTTATCTTTGCCTGCAATATCTTATTTTCCTGACGAAGGCGGTCTTCCTCCGTTAGCTCGTTTTCAGGCTTTGCCTTACCTCGCCTATCGGTTAGTCCCTCTACACCTTTTTCTTCGTATTTTTGCACCCAGGTATATATCTGCTGATATGATACCTTATAGGTTTCTATCGTCAACCCAAAGTCTTTTCCGTGTTCTATGCAGAAGGCTACTATTTCTACTCGTTCTTCCTGTGTTGTTTTTCTTCCCTTGGTCATATAGATCTCTCCTTTGGCGGAACTCCGCTCCTTGAATTCTCTATGACCATTATACCATAAAATCCATTCTCGTAAAGATTTTTCGTTCTTAATTTTATATTTATGGCATATATCCCGTAAACTTCCTCCTCCGTTCAGGTAATCCTGCACTGCTTTCAGCTTCAGTTCTGCTGAATATTTCTTGTTCTTTTGCCTTCTTGGCATAAAATAACCCCCTTAGTGTAGTCTCGAAATTTTTGTTTTTTCGAGTGTCTACTCTAAGGGGATTATATCAAGTACCCTGCGGAGTTTTTGTTATGATAATGAGTTTTTCAGTTCGATATATTTAATGAGAAGCTCGGCTGCGCCGTCAAGTCCCAGCTTGGTGCTGTTGACCGTAATATCGTAGCTGCGGGAGTCGCCCCACTTGTTGTTGCCGCAATGGGTGTTGTGGTAGTATTTTCTGCGTTTGTCCGACTGCTCGATAAGGGAGATTGCTTTTTCGCGTGTGGTTTTATTCCGTTCCATAATACGCTTGATTTTCGCTTCCTTGTCGCCGAGAATGAATATTCTCACCAGCGCGGGGTTTTCGCGCAAAATCCAATCGGCGCATCTTCCGATTACTACAAAGCTTTCGCCCTTGTCCGCTTTCGCTTTTATGTA
This sequence comes from Oscillospiraceae bacterium, assembly GCA_051882615.1. Classification (GTDB taxonomy): domain Bacteria; phylum Bacillota; class Clostridia; order Oscillospirales; family Ruminococcaceae; genus CAG-115. Next base: position 15,142 of record JBJESC010000128.1, on the reverse strand, counting down.
GTCGAACTGCATCTGGGCTATTATCTCTTCGGGGGAATTGCTGTAACCGTGGACGGTGCGGGAGAGGAAGAAGCTCCTCGCGCTCTCGTCGAACTTTTTGAGGTTCTCCTCGTCGGCGTTCTTCTCCCTGGCAATATCGCCGAGTATGTTGCTGTCCAGAAGCGGAAGTCCGAAATGCTCTGCGAGCTTTGTGGCTACAGCGTGTCCTCCGCTTCCGAACTCGCGTCCGACAGAAATGATTAACTGCTTATCCATATCTTTCCTCCTTAACTGCTTTTTTATATTCTATCACGATCGGAGATTTTTTTCAATAGGTATTATCCGTGAAGTCCCAGAAGTGCGCCGTATCTTACGAAAATGCTTACGGTGCAGATAACGAGCACGATAAATGTTGCGGGAACGCACGCTTTGAGGTATTTACCCCAGCTTATCGGGTGACCGTGCTTTGCCGCAACGGAGGTTCCGACAACGTTCGCGGAGGCTCCGATAGGAGTTGCGCTTCCGCCTATGTCGGTACCGAGCGAGAGCGACCACGCGAGTACGTCGAGGTTAGTTCCCGTTGTGAGCGAGAGGGTTTTGATTATCGGAATCATAGTCGCCGCAAACGGAATGTTATCCACAACGGAGCTTGCGATTGCGGATACCCATATAATAATGGTAATCATCAGAATTGCGTTGCCGCCGCTTATCTTGCCGATGAAATCCGCGACTACTTCGAGAACTCCCGTCTGTTCCAGACCGCCGACTACCACAAACAGTCCGATAAAGAACAGGAGCGTTTTGTAATCTACTCTTTTAAGAAGTGTGGGGATTTTCTTTATCGAGGTTGCGAGGGTGAGCACCGCAACCGTCGTGCCGATAAACGCAACGGTAAGTCCCGTCTGAGCGTGAGTTACAAGCAGAATTACCGCAATAAGGAAGATAACGATACTGATAATAAAGCTGCGTTTGTCGGTAATTGCCTCGGCGGGCTTGGGTAGTTTTGAAGCGTCGATATTATCTCCGCTTGCGGACTTTAAATCCTTGCGGAAGATTATGTAGAAGTAGGGGAGCACGAAGAGCATTGATATTCCCGCGATTACGCCCGTGTTAGTGAGGAAGTCCGCGAAGGAATAACCGAGCGATGTGCCTACGATGATGTTTGGCGGGTCTCCGCACATTGTTGCCGAGCCGCCGAGGTTAGCGCAGAACACCTCCGACAAAATCATCGGAATGGGATTGAATTTCAGCAGGTGAGCAAGCTCGACAGTTACCGCTGCGAGAAACAGAATGACCGTGATACTGTCGATGAACATTGACAGCACAGCCGACATCAGCATAAACGTGATAAACAGCGGAACAACCTTGTACTTAACTGCTTTTGCAAGCGTCATACACAGCCATCTGAAGAAGCCCGCGTGAGCCATACCCTCAACCATTACCATCATTCCCGCGATGAAGATAATAGTCGCCCAGTTGATGCCCGAGGTGCTTTCCTCGGCTGTTCCCGAAACATACCAGAATTCGGGGGTGATGATGCTAGCCACATTCAGTGTATCCCAGAACGCGGTGAAGCTTTTCATACATATTCCGAATACCATAACCATTGTTGCCAGGGCGCAGCACAGCGTTACAATGTGGCGCTCGATTTTATCCATAATGATAAGCACGAACATCACAATGAAGATAAGCACAGCAACTATCTGTGCGATAAGCTCCGCTTTGCTTTCGCCGAGCACCATAAACGAGCCAAAAAGCAGTATTACCGCTCCGACCGTACACAGCGCCATTGCCGTTGTTTTTTCCAGCCTTTCTCTTGCGGCGAGAATGAACATAACCGCAAAAACGGCTACGGCAAGAATGCCTGATAAAATCATTTTACCGAACCTCTCCTTTGTTCCTTTTCTGTATCTATATAAAACGTGCGCTGTTTCCCAAGGTTTTGACAACACACAACGCTTTATATTCTATCACAAAGGGAGGAAAAAGTCAAGCAATTTTCTTACTTTTATGTCATTTTATGGGATTTATTTTATACGAAAATAACAATTTATGAGCCTATTGTTTGTAGAAAATAACTAATCGTAATTTGCAAAAAACCTCCGATTTAACTCGGAGGTTAATATTAGAAAGGAGAGCCGCACGAAATTCAGGAGAGAGTGAGAAGGAAAAAGTGCTGAAGAATATATATGTAAAGGCTCGTGCGGCTCGTGTAAAATGGAAGCGGGGCGATGAATGATAGCATGATGAATTGTGAAGCGTTGAGTGAGAGTATTCCAACTTCCTGCCCCTGACTATATTCTACCACAAATAAAAATAAAATCAACCTTTCTTACAAAACTGTAATGAAATTGTAACTGATTTGTAATACATCAAAGCGGGATTGTAACCCTTTTGTAATATACGCGCTTAACCCGTTACGGGAGTGCCGAATCGGATATAATTATACTCCCTTGCAAGCGCGTCCCAGGTGGGAGCGCCGACAATTCCCGAGGGATCAAGCCCGTAAAGCGCCTGAAATTCGCGGACGGCGCGTTCCGTCTGAGCGTCATAGTTGCCCGTAACCTCAATTACGGGGATTGCTCCGATATTCTGACCGATAACGCGCAGATAGGTCTGGAATTCGCGTACATCGTCGTTGCTCATTCCGGGAGTGATGTTGTAGCCGGGGAAGAGCGCCGCCGTCTGCCCCTCGTAGCCCTCGGGCAGATTGCGCAGAATGTCGGTGTAGATTTGGCTGATAAGCTGCCACGTTCTGAAGTCCACAACTCCGTCGGGGTTAAGTCCGTAAAAGCGCTCGAACGCCTTGACCTGATTTTCCACCGCCTCGTTGAATACTCCCTCCGAGGGAACAGACGGGATTTCGGGATTGAAGTAGGCAATTGCGTTGAGGTAATACTGCAGTGCGCGGACTCCCTGACCGAAGTCGCCGCGCCGCAAGTCCACCTGCCACAGGTTTTCGATTTCCTTTTGGGTGAGCCCCTCGCTTGTAAGCTCTGCGAGCCGCTTCACCGCCGTGAAGATGTACTTTATCTGATACCACGTCGCTTTGTCTACCGTTCCCGTAACGGGCAAGCCGAATATCTGCTGGAATGCTCTCACCGCCTCGACGGTGCTCTCTCCGTAAATTCCGTTCGCGGGGGTGATGCGGGGAAGAGCGGGGTAGTTTCTGCCTATTCTGTTCAGCTCCAGCTGAATGGTGCGGACCTCGTTGCCAACAGAGCCGAAGCCGAGCGGCGCACCGGGGTAGGTCGGAATATTGGGCGCTATCGGAGCGTTGAATACAATGTCAATGTCCTCGCCGTAGTAGTATTGGAGAATTTCGTAGGGAGTGTAGCCGCGATTTGCGAGCGTTACCGTGCCCCACTGCGACAACCCCTGACACGTCACCTGCACGCCGTCGCAGAATGCCGCGAACAGCGGTTCTACGCTCCCGCGCCTCACGATGTAGTCGTTGAATTGCTCGTCAACCAAATCGCTTATATTCTCGAATATATCGCGCCCGAATACAAACGCCTGGTCGTACTGCGTGGAGTTGGTAATGTCGAAATCAAACCCGCGCGAGCGGTACCATTCGGTATACACACGGTTGAGCGCGAACGTCACCTGAACGTAGATATTCGCGCGGAGAGCGGCTTCGGGCCATGTGGGGAATATTTCGCTGGACGCTACATTCTTGATATAATCGGGAAAGGACATGGAGACATTGGGAGCGTCCGACTGCGGCGTTCCGAGATGGACGACTATCCGTTCGGGAATGATGGGGGGATTATTTGGCATTGGAATTCACCTCCTGAATGCTTTCGACTGCTCGGTCGGAGACTGCGGGAAGCATAGACACGCCCTGAACGGACTGAATTCCGTCAAATACGGGAATATCGGTCAGCACCACATCGACATATCCCTCGCGGGTAACTACCGCGTCATACAGCGCGAATGGCTGCACCAGATTGTCGTACTGCTGTGAGAGCGCCTTTGGCGGTGCGGGAAGCGACAGCGGAACGGTGTTCCCGCTCCGGTTGGTGTATAGTGTATCTATTTCGTGGACTAATCCGCCGAATTTCTTGGTTACAACGCATTTCGCGTTCTCCACGGGGAGCGCTTCACGCGCGGTGGTAACGCGGAAAATTATGCTTCCCACACCGTTGTTCTTCGCCTTGAAATCCTCAAAACTCGAATATTGTGGCTGAGGGAAAACTCTCGGTTGGGACTGACTGCCGTTCTGTTCAAGGTCGGGAGATTGTGCGGAGTTTGGTTCGTTTTCCGCCATTTGCGGGTTGGAATAGGGCGGCTCGTACTCCTCGCCGGATTTGGGGGCAGGTGTTGGCGCGGGCGCGGGCATAGGCGAGGGCACCGGCTCGGACAAAATTCCGGAGCGTTGCTCGGGCTGTTCGCTGTAATCGGGAGGGGGTGTTTCGGGTTCGTGGTGGTATGGGAATTCGGGCTCGGATTCAATTCGCGGTTCGGGAGCGGAAGGCTCGGAAGGGACGATGGGTTCGGGCGTTTCCTTGCACTCCTCGCGTTTTGCGTTTGCGAGTTCGCCTGCTGCGGCGCGGGTGAAGGTCTCCTCGTCAACATCGTCGATGTAGCCGATAATCTGAGGCGCACGCGGAGGGGCGGTTTCCCCGCGCTTGGCGCTTCGGGACAGCTCCATTAATTCCTGCTTGTATTTTTCGATTAGTTTTTTAGTATCGTCCATAACGTACCTCCGTAGTATTTATTCTCTTTGAAATATATGCTGCTGAGTCTGTTTTAAGAATTCATTCTTGACATATCGTAAAAAATCTGATATAATATACCAAGTGGATAATGTCTGATGAGAAGGAGGCTTGATTATGGCTAAACGTTTTAATAATCCGAAGAATGATAAAAAGCTGGAGCGTACCATAACTCGCAACTGGATTATCTGCATTGTTTCGGGAATTCTGATTGTAGTGCTGACGCTTGCCGCGCGCGGATAAGCGTTTTGGATAGCAAAAAAATCGACAGACTGTAATTTTTTTAATTGAATATACAGAAGGGCTCGGATTTCTCCGAGCCTCAGCTTGTCGAAAAAAGTCTAAAAACAGGCTGGCGAGAAAGGTGCAGATACGAGGAAGCGGCACCACGGCTAGCCTTTGTGGCTGCCGTGGTGCCGCTGACGAAGTAGATGTGCCTTTATCGACAGTCTGAGAAAGGCTCGGATTTCTCCGAGCCTTTCGTTTATTTATATTTCTTTTGTTCTTTTTGTTGTGTTTATTCGGCAAGCAGCTTTTCGAGTGTTGCAAGTCTTGCACAGATGCAGAATATCTCGATAGCTTCGCGCAGGTTGCTTACGGATGGGTAGGTGGGTGCAATTCTGATATTGCTGTCGTGAGGGTCCTTGCCGTAGGGGTAGGTCGCGCCTGCGCCTGTCAGTACAACTCCCGCTTCCGCAGCGAGCGATACAATTCTCTTTGCACAGCCCTCGGGAGCGTTGAACGAGATGAAGTATCCGCCCTTGGGCTTTGTCCATTCGCCTATTCCGCGGGGGAGGAGCTCCTTTTCAAGCATATACAGCACGGTCTCGAACTTGGGGCGGATAATTGCGGCGTGGTGGCGCATTGTGTTCTTGATACCCTCGAAATTCTTGAAGTACTTAACGTGACGGAGCTGGTTGAGCTTATCAAATCCGATGGTCTGAATAGACATCTGCTTCTTGATGAAGTCGATGTTATCCTTGGAAGCGCAGACAACCGCAAGACCGCCGCCGGGGAAGGAAATCTTCGATGTGGAGGAGAACTCGAATACCATATTCGGGTTGCCTGCCTTACGGCATTCCTCGATAATGTTGAGAATGTTAATCGGCTCGTCGGTGAGGTCGTGAACTGCGTATGCGTTATCCCAGAAAATGCGGAAGTCCTTTGCCGCAGGCTTGAGGTTAGCAAAACGGCGCACAACCTCGTCGGAGTAGGTGATACCCGTGGGGTTGGAGTACTTCGGAACGCACCAGATGCCCTTGATTGTCTCATCTGACGAAACCAGACGCTCAACCTCGTCCATATCGGGACCGTCTTCCTTATATTCAATGGTAATCATCTCAATGCCAAGTGCCTCGCACATTGCGAAGTGGCGGTCATAACCGGGAGCGGGGCAGAGGAATTTAACAGAATCATACTTGCACCAGGGCTTCTCGCTTCCGAGAACGCCGAGCTGCATTGCGCGGATAATGGTATCGTACATCATCTGGAGCGAGGAGTTGCCGCCGACGATAATCTCGTCAGCGCTTACGCCGAGCATCTCCATAAAGAGCTCCTTTGCCTCGGGAATTCCGTCGAGTACGCCGTAGGAGCGGCAGTCTGCTCCACTCTTGGACTTGTAATCTCCGTCAAGGCAGTGAAGAAGCATATTGATAGACAGGTCAAGCTGCTCGGGAGCGGGAATTCCGCGCGCCATCGTGAGCTTCAGCCCCCTTGCTTTCTCCTGTTCGTAAAGCTTTTCCACAGCTTCCTTTTCTGCTGCAAGCTGTTCTTTATTCATCTCTTTGTATAACATAACACAAAATATCCTTTCGGTATAATTTTTATCAGGTTACAAATTCGAAAAGCAGGTATGGTCGTTTTTAAAGTAAAACGCGCACCAATCCCATTGCCATATAGCATTATATCACAACGTTTTCATTTTTGCAAGTGATTTTTTCACAACTTGCAAAAAATCGTCAAAAACACAAAAAAGTTGGCTTTTTTTCTTCCTGCTTTGCGGATTTTAACAAACAAAAACTGCGGATTTGATAATCCGCAGTCTTTTAAGTCAGTTTGTTTTGTTTTTTCAATCAGGATTAACGGTCAATTACTCGGCAGCAGCAGAGTCCGCAGTCCGGGATTTCAGAAGCTCGCGCAGACGGAACAGCTCGATGATGTTTTTAATGCGTTTGCGGACGAAGTCCTGCGAGAACGGCTTGTTAATAATGTCCTGAGCGCCCATAGCGTATGCTTTCTGGTTAGCTTTGGTCGAATTGTCGGCGCTTATGATGAAAACGGGGACAATATCCACATACTTGTTCTTGAAGAAGTACTCCAGAAGTCCGAAACCATCGAGCACGGGCATCATTATATCCGACAGCACAGCACAGATTTCGTCCTTGTGCTTTTCGTATTCCTCAATCGCTTTAAATCCGTTTTCGGCTTCAATAACATCAAAATCCGGAAACATCTCGCGCAGCATTCTGCGATTGAATTCATAATCATCTACAATCAGCAATGTGTTTTTTTCGCTCACGACAAACACCTCCCAACAAGCGTCAGCCTAATATCTATTATTTAATTTTAACACAAACACAAAAAAATGTCAAGTTACCTATTGTAAAATTCTGAGAAGTGTGGTATAATCATAATGTACAATTATAGTTTTAATGGGTATGTTTTGGAAAAATGACTTTTGTGAAAGGGTGTTTTCTTATGATAAATATGAAAAAACTGGTGTCGGCAGCGCTGGCAGCCGTGATCACCGTCTCGTCATTTTATGCGTCAGCGCCTGCGGCTTTTGCTGCAAGCAGTACGACAAGTGAGGATACAACATTCGATGGACAGTATCTTCTGAGTGACAATGTAAGCTACTATTCGTATTTCTATACGGACAATAACGACGCGGAGGTACAGGAGAAGCTGGACGCAGCCCTTAAAAGGCAAATCGGCAAAAGCCTTGACAATGTTACTTTCGCAGACCTCGCCAAGGTTACCTCGCTCAACCTGAGCGGGCTTAATCTGACCGATCTTCCCACCTGCATCAATTATATGGTCAATATCACCAGACTTGATTTATCGGATAACCTCCTGCAAAGCGATGCCCTGAAAAAGCTCTCTCTTCTGGGCTGCACCAAGCTGTCGAATATCGATCTCAGCAACAACTATCTCACTACAATTCCCAGCTGGTTTGTATCCGACAGAGTTACCCGCGGCGACATTACAGGAAACTTTGTCGATTCCGAAAACCCGCGCTGCATTATCTCCACACAGCCTACATATTATCTTCTCAACGGTGAAACCGTATATCCGGACGCTCTCCAGACTCAGATTCTGAAATCAATTCGTTTTGGCGACGGAAAAATGCTTCCCGAAATATTCTTTGATTATAACGACCCCTTTGCTTACGACAGCAAGCTGACTATTGCCAATGATGTTGATTGGGACAGCTTTATCGACGGCGGAACGGTTGTTGCTCCGACCAACAGCACGGTTACCGTTACCGTGACCTTGTTAAATCTGCCGGATAATGCCAATACTAAGACTGCCATAACCATTTACCTGCTGAGCGATACGGATATTGCTTCTCTTAAAAAGCGGCTTGAGAGTCTGGTAAACGAATGCGGAGGTCTCAGCAAGGACGAATATACCGAGAACAGCTACTTCAATCTGGAACGCGCTATTGAGACCGCAAAGGCTATCCTCGAATATACCAACGCGGACGGTCAGATGCTTACGAGTGCGCTTGAGGGGCTGGCAAATGCCAGGAATAAACTGCGTATCGGCACCAAAGAGCTTCAGAGCACGCTTAAAGGGCTGATTGCAACAGGCGGCAAGTACAAGCAGTCCGATTATTCAACCTCTTCGTGGAATACATTTGCCAAGGCGCTTGATAAGTTGAAGGAAGTCTCTTCCGACAAGAATGCAACGCTTGAGGACGCTAAGAGAGCGGTCAAGACATTCCAGAGCGCTCAGGCGGGATTGAGTCCCTCTTCTATCGCAGTTCCCGATAAAATTCTGAAATCCGAATTCCAGAGAATTTTCGGGGACAATATAACCGTTTCCGCCTCAGGCACTACAAGCGACGGAACACGCTATAAGTGGGTTTTCAATGGAAAGGACCTCACTTCGGTTGCGGATTTCAACCCCGAGGTGAAGGACACGGACGCTTCCGATACTGATATTCTGATTGAAGCGGGCAGCGTTTCGGATTGCAGAATTTTTGCCACAACAGGCAAGGACGCACTTCCCGGAAAAGCAACACTGGAGTTGAATTATACTGATAAGCTTCCGGACGGCTCGTACTATGTCTATAAGTGGGATAGTGCTAAAAAGCGTTCGGAAATGGCGGGTACGGCTGAAGTCAAGAACGGAATTGCGTATGTTCCGCTTACCGAAAACGGGGTATATTATCTCTGTTCAAAAACTCAGAATTTCAATCTTGTAAGCACAAAATATGAGATTAACGACAGCGAAAAGACGCTGACTATTATGCCGTCTACCACCAAGGTGTCGGAGTTTAAGAAAAACCTGGAATACGGAAGCTATACCACCGTTCTTGATGCGGCGGGAAGAGAAGTATCGTCAAATTCGCTTATAAAGAACGGAATGACAGTCAACGCGCCGAATATGGATAAGTACACCATTATCCTTCTCGGCGATACGGATGGCGACGGCTACTTCGATTTTGACGATATTTCAAAGTCTTTTGATGTGCTTATATACGGCAATAATGAAGACATAGATTTCAGGGTGCTTGACGCGGACAGAAACGGAGAATTTGATTATGATGATCTTTTGTTCTGTGCGAAATTTTGGTTTGGGTTGTGATAGCATCTCGGGCGATATTTATGCTTTGAGGTGTGCTTTGGAGGAAATATGAACACAAAAACCATTGCCGAAAACAGACAGGTTCGACATGAATACTTTATTGTCGAAAGCCTTGAAGCGGGAATAGAGCTGTTTGGTACGGAGGTTAAATCCGTTCGTTCGGGCAGCGTAAACCTTAAGGACTCGTGGATTTCAATTGACAACGGCGAGGCGTTTATACGCGGAATGCATATCGCGCCTTACGAGAAAGGCAACATCTTCAACCGCGACCCTTATCGCGTGAGAAAGCTGCTTCTCCACAAAAAGGAGATAATGCGCCTGTTCGGACAGGTGAAGCAGCAGGGATATACCCTTGTCCCCGTGTCGCTTTACTTCAAGGACAGCAAGGTTAAGGTGCAGGTTGGATTGTGCAAGGGTAAGCAGCTCCACGACAAGCGCGAATCCGCCGCAAGAAAAGACGCAGCGAGAGAGATTGACCGCGCATTGAAAACAAGAAATCGCTGAATTCAGGAGAGAATATGTCAAGTCAGACCGAAATTACCGTGCGCTATGCGGAAACCGACCAGATGGGCGTTGTTCACCATTCGAGATACTTCGTGTGGTATGAAATGGCGCGTACCGACTATATAAAGTCGGTGGGAATGAGCTATTCCGATATGGAGAAGGCGGGAGTTATGCTTCCTGTGACGGGGGTTTCCTGCAAGTACAGACTGCCCGCAAAATACGACGATAACCTTGTGATTACGGCGCGGATAACGCGGTTTACTCCCGCGAGAATTGAGTTCTCGTACACGATTACGCGAAAGGGAGAAACGGAGGTCCTCGCGGAGGGAACGAGCGCTCACGGGTTCGTGGACTCGCAGACGTTCAAGCCGCTTAACTTCAAGCGAGCAATGCCCGACCTTTACGAGAAGATGCTGAAATGCGCCGAGCAGGACGCGCTTCTTTAAACAACACAATTAACCGCGCCGAGGATTTCCTTAGCGCGGTTTTGGTTTGTTCAATTGATGCTTTATCCTTGCTGGCGGGAGCGTATCAGCTCTGCGTAGAAGCCGTTCTTTTCCATAAGCTCGTCATGATTGCCCTGCTCAACGATGTGTCCCGCTTTCATTACGAGAATGCAGTCGCTTTCGCGGATTGTGGAAAGGCGGTGGGCTACCACAAAGCTGGTTCTGCCTTTCATCATCTTGTCGAACGCGCTCTGAATTTTCATCTCGGTGCGGGTATCAATAGAGGAAGTTGCTTCGTCCAGAATGAGCATAGGCGGGAGCGAGAGCATTATACGCGCGATTGAGAGAAGCTGGCGCTGTCCCTGCGAGAGCTCGGCGTCATTGGTGATTACCGTTTCGTAGCCCTCGGGAAGTCGCCTGATGAAGCTGTCCGCGTGAGCGGCTTTGGCGGCGGCTATGATTTCCTCAAGCGAAGCGTCGGGCTTGCCGTAGGAAATGTTGTCGCGTACCGTGCCCTTGAACACCCACGTTTCCTGAAGCACAATTCCGAAGTTGGAGCGCAGAGCGCTGCGTTTCAGCTCCTTAATGGGCTTGCCCGTAACGCGGATTTCTCCGCCCGTGACATCATAGAAGCGCATAAGCAGGTTGATAAGCGTTGTTTTTCCGCAGCCCGTAGGCCCTACTATTGCGATATGCTGACCGCTCTTGACCGAGAGGTTGAGGTTTTCGATAAGCGGCTTTTCGGGGACGTAGGAGAAGTCAACGTTTTCGATTTCAACGCGTCCGTCGCAGTTTTCGAGGGTTGCCTTATCGTCATCGGGAGACTCGGGCTTCTCGTCGATGAACGCGAAAATTCGGGAAGCGGAAGCGAGCGCGTTCTGAAGCTCGGTGACTACACCCGAAATCTCGTTGAACGGCTTGGTGTATTGGTTCGCGTATTGCAGGAATGCGGTGAGGTCGCCGACCGTGAAGCCGCCCGTTACCGCCTTTACCGCGTTGAGCGCACCGAAAACGCCTACTCCCGCATAAACGAGAGAGTTCACGAAGCGTGTGCAGGGGTTGGTGAGCGCGGAGTAGAACTGCGCGCGTCTGCCGCAGACGTTAAGGCGCTCGTTGATTTCATCGAACTGAGCGCAGGCGGTGTCTTCAAAGCCGAAAGCCTTGACAAGCCGCTGAGCGCCGAGGTGCTCGTCGATATATCCCGTAAGCTCACCCTTGATTGCGGACTGCTCACGGAACTTGTTGAAGCAGAGCTTAGAGATGATTGCGGCAACCGCGAAAGACAGCGGCGTAATGCACACAACCACCAGCGTAATCTGCCAGTTGAGCGACACCATAAAGAACAGCGTTCCCAGAATGGTGACAATGCCCGTGAAGAGCTGCCCGAAGCCTTGGAGAAGTCCCTCGCTTACTGCGTCAACGTCGTTTACCACGCGGCTGATTATGTCGCCGTGGGATTTTGCGTCAATATAGGAGAGCGGCAGCTTGTGGAGGTGCGCGAAAATGTCGGTGCGAAGCGCCTTAACCGTCTTGTGGGTAATCTTGTTGATAAAGAAGTACATCAGCCATTGAAGCACGGCGGCGGTGGGAATAATCGCAGCGATTGTGATGAGAATGGGAATCATTCTGTCGAAGTCCACCTCAATATCGCCGACATTTCCGAGCCCTATGCAGTCCACCGCTTTACCGATAAGGACGGTGGTATACAGCGACAGCAATACGCTTGCCGCAGCGCAGATTACCGATAATACAACAAAGGGGATTTGCCCTTTCATATAGCGCAGAATACGAATGAGAGCGCCTTTTTTGTTTTGCTGTTCCATTATGCGCCCTCCTTTTCCTGTTCTTCAAGTTCCTGTTCGGTGTATTGGGTAAGGCATATTTCGCGGTATATTTCGCAGGTTCTGAGAAGCTCTGCGTGGGTGCCAAGCCCTACCGCTCTGCCGTCGTCAAGCACGAGTATTTTGTTGGCGTGGCGAATGGAGTTTGCTCGCTGGGATACGATAACGCAGGTGGCGGAGAGCGTTTTCAGAGCCTCGCGGAGCTTTGCGTCCGTTGCGTAGTCCAGTGCGGAGGAGCTGTCATCCAGAATGAGGATTTCGGGGTTCTGGGCTACGGCTCGTGCAATGGATAGACGCTGCTTCTGTCCGCCCGAGAAGTTCTTGCCGCCTTGGAGGATTTTCGCGTCAAGTCCTCCGTCCAGATTGTCGGTGAACTCCTTTGCCTGTGCGATTTCCAGAGCCTTGTAAATCTGCTCGTCCGTTATGTCGTCTCTGCCGAGCTTCATATTCTCGCGGAGCGTACCGCTTAAAAGCTCCGTTTTCTGAGGAACAAGCGAAACAAGGCGGCGAAGCTCTGCGGTGGGATAGTCGCGGACGTTAGCGCCGTTTATCAGCACCTCGCCGCTGTCGGTATCGTAGAAGCGGCACAAGAGGTTTACAACGGTAGATTTACCCGAGCCTGTACCGCCGATTACTCCGAGGACCTCGCCGCGGTTAAGCTCGAACGAAATGTCCTCCAGTGCGTCATCGCCCGTGGAATATGCAAAGCGAACCTTGTCAAACTTGATAGCGGGAGCGTTTTTGTCCTGCTTGGGAGAGGTTTCCGCTCCGACTACGGAGGGCTTCATATCGAAAATCTCGTTTATTCGTGCGGAAGAAGCCGCTGCGCGGGTGAATATGGTAACGAGGTTTGCAACTACCACAAGCGCCAGCGAAATCTGCGTCATATAGTTTACCAGCGCGATTACAAGTCCCTGAGTAAGTCCGTCTGTGCCCGTATCGGCAAAGCCGCCGCCGAACCATACTATCAGAACGTATGCAGCGTTTACGGCAACGAAGATTGCAGGGTTGAGCAGGGCGTTAATCCGTCCTGCGCGGACAGCAGCTTTTCGGAACTCCTCGGCGCTCTCCTCAAAGCGCTCCTGCTCGTAGTCCTGACGGGAAAACGCGCGGACAACGCGGACTCCCGAGAGGTTTTCGCGTGTTATGCGGGAAATATCGTCAAGCGACTTCTGCTGTTTCTTGAACAGCTTAACCGTCACCTTCATAATAGGGTACATTACAAGTACAATCGCCGCCATTGCGCCGAAAAAGATAAGCGACAGTCTGGGGCTTATGGAGAACGCCATTATCGTAGCGCCGATAACAAGGAACGGAGCGCGTACTACAAGTCTTATCAGCATAGCCACAGCGGTCTGAACGGCGTTTACGTCATTGGAAACGCGGGTTACAAGCGCGGCAGTTCCGAGCTTGTCCAGCTCCTTGTGGGAGAGCGTATTGATGTGCCTGTATAAATCGGAGCGCAGGCGTGTGCCCACACCCTGAGAAGCACAGCTTGCCATATATTGGCAAACCAGCGCACAGCCAAGTCCGCAAGCCGCGAGGATTATAAGGATAAGTCCGTTCCTGCGGATATAGTCGGTATCGCGCTGTGCAATTCCGATGTCGATAATATTTGCCATAACCAGAGGCACAATAAGCTCGAAGATTGCTTCTGTCAGCTTGCAGAGCGGACCTATTGTGACGTGAGGCAAAAAGTGTTTGAGATAACGTGCCAGTCTTTTCAAAAACTTCACTCCTATTTTGCGTAATGGTAACAGCGCTGTTTTCCAAAGACAGAAAAATGCGCCACACCTTATTATATACTATTTTTCCCGTTTTGTAAAGATATTTATTGACTTTTCGGGAAAAAAGTAGTACAATAAGGTAAATAATAAGATTGATATATCCGGAGGTTAGTATGATAGCATTGGTTACGGGCGCAAGCTCGGGAATTGGCAGGGATATTGCGCGCAGTCTTGCGCGTCACGGGATAAACGTGATTATCACGGCTCGCCGCCGCGACAGACTTGCTGAGCTGAAGAAGGAGCTTACCGAGGAATTCGGCGTTAAGGTTATGTATATAGCAGCGGACCTGAACTCCGAGGAGCAGGTGTTTAAGCTCTACGAAAAGGTGAAGAAGTACAATATAGATATATTCGTTAACAACGCAGGCTTCGGAGTTTTCGGAACGTTTGACGAAACGGATTTGAAGCGTGAGCTGGATATGATAAACGTTAATATCAAGGCGTTCCACATTCTGTTCAAGCTGTTTCTGAGGGATTTCAAGAAGCGCGATTTCGGATTTATAATGAACACTGCGTCTGCGGCGGGATTTCTCCCGGGACCTTGCTTCTCGTCTTATTATGCGAGCAAGGCGTATATCGTGCGTATGACTCAGGCGGTGGCGGAGGAGCTCCGCGCGGCGCATTCCAATGTTCACGTTTCTATGCTCTGTCCCGGACCTGTGGCAACGGAGTTCAGCGAAACGGCTAAGGTGAAGTTCCGCTCGGTTCCCGCTAAGAGCGAGAAGCTTGCGGAACACGCAGTAACCGAGATGTTCGGCGGCGCAATGATGATTAACGAAAACAAGTTCGCCAAGGCTATGATTTACCTTTCAAAGCTGGTGCCAGACTGTGTGCTTGCGTTTTGTGCGGGAGTATTTCAATCCTCTCGTGAAAGGTTATAATGACGATTTCATTCGGAATTAGTGCATAATATACAAATAAGCGGGTAAAAATTCCGCTTATTTTGTTAAACATAGTATCTTGTAAAACAAAGTACTGTGTGCTATAATTAGAGCATAGAGAACAGGTGGTAAATATAATAAAACAAAACTACATTTCAAAAACATTTTAACAAA
>JBJESC010000127.1:0-3946 GCA_051882615.1 Oscillospiraceae bacterium | reverse complement strand
TCCAAAATGAATATTATCAGCCGGATGAAGGAGCATCTCGCCGGTTACCGTTGTTCCGTTCAGCTTTGTAGGATTAGAACTACTTACATTCGACAACACAAGACCTGTATTCCTTAAAATAATCTTACATTGTTCTCTCGAAACGCTCTTTTCATCAAGCTGAATTGCACATCCGACTGCTCTTCCAATTACGACCTCAGAAATTACATTCAAAATCCAACTTTCACTCAGATTGGAAACATTGGATATCCTTATGGCATATTGTTCACCCTCGCCCAAATACTCGGTTTTATCAGCAGCATTTGACGGAGAAACAGCACTCGGAGAAGTAATCACACGACCATTATCAGCCTGCTGTCTCTTTTTCTTAATAATAGCAATGATTACTATTGCTGCAATTGCAACCACTACGAAGCCTGCTGCTATGATAATAATAGTAGTTACGCTAATCGTACCGGTCGACTCATCAACAGGCGTACTTACCGAGCTTGGAGCAGGACGTACAAACGTAGGAACACTCTCAACCTTGCTCTCAACCTCTTCAGGCTCACTTGATTCAACCGGAGGAGCACTGACTACAGACATTTTCATATCAAAGCTAAGTGTATTACTTCCATCGGATACATCAATCTGTCTGGTTGAACCATCGAGAAGGGAAACAGGGACTTCTGCTCTCAACCAAAAAAAGCTGCTGACAGACATATCCGATACAAGAGCAAAGGCATCGGACTCGGGATATATTTCAAAATATCTGCCATTACTTATTCTGGTCAGAGCAGATAAATCCTTGTTTTCGTTAGCCGGCTTGCTCTTGCTGACGCACACAACATCAATAGGGTATGTATCGCTGCGCAGACGTAAATACAGTTCTTCCTTTGTAATTCCTTGAGCGGCATAGTCCACGCCATCTGTGATTAAAATTGTGCGACAAAAGCATGGAGCATCATCGAGTGCTTCTATTTTAGGGATTGTGTTATAGATTGCGTCGTAAATTTTGCTTTCCTGCCCGTTGTATTTTATCTCATCAGCCGCTTTGTCGAGGTCGTATCTATCGTTTGTGAAATCCAGAAGCGTTTTAATCTCAGAACCGAATTGCACAATCCTGATTTCTTCGTTCTTGTTGATATTCTTGATTATGTAATCTAAGAACTCGCCCACTTTGCCGCGCGCCGCCACAGGCATAGATGTGGAATTGTCGATAAGAATTGTGGTTCTGACAGCGATTTCTTCTTCGGATAGTTTTCCTGCGTCAAAGACCTCTGCTTCTTGATTTGCAACCTTAACGACAAGGTTTTCTTCATCCAGCTCGTCAGGCAAAAACAAATCAAGATATTCCCCATTCATGCGCCCTTGAACCAATCGCATATCTGTATCAGCACTTGCTGTTATAATAGTGAATGCCATCAGCAAAACAACACCTACCAATGATGCCAAGCGTTTGTAGTTCATATACTTTAACCTCCATATTGCTTTAATATCTTCGTCTCTTAACCAAAGAGCTGCTTGTGTTTCAACATGGGATAGTCTATTTATGCCCATATAATCCGTTTGTGTTTGGCAAAAGCTGAAAGATATAGTATGATAATAATACCAAGCCCTGTAAGGCTAACGGAATAATAGTTTTGCGTATTCATATTGCACCTAAGTTATAACAGCTTGCCGACGAGGACGCTAGGTACATTTCCAAGTCAATTATATCATATAATCTCGCCTTTGGGTTATGCAAAATGTGTAAAAATGATTAGGGCTGTAAAACAAAATATCCTCGGCTGTGTATCAAATAATACACAATCGAGGATTGCTTTAGTTATTTTAAATCAACTGTTGAGTGAAGTCTCTATTTCATAAACCCAGACTTGCTTGTTGGTGCTGTTCAAATATGTTCTAAAGTCGTCAAACGTGTAATACCTTAGCCTGAGGTGGGAATCGGAGTTGTCATCAGAGCCGTATTCAATAAAGTAGAAGCCATTATAATCGCATGACACAAACGACATTGAACGCGTTTCATCAATTCTTAACTGTTCTCCTGCCTGAAGGTGTTTTCTTAAAAAGCTCTCAACATTTTCCTTTTGGTATTCGCCTGCATTACCATCAAAATATACTCTGAAAGACTGGAATGATACGTCAGGTGTATAGACTACTGCCGACACATACCAACCCGTTGACAGGCTGGCGGAGGCTTTTGTATCCAATTCTACAATAGTGGTTCCGTCTATACTTGCCAGTACGGCATCTCCGACAATGTTAATAAAATATTCTTCATCAGTAATAGAACGGCACGGCCAGTCTTCCCCGCCGAATACTGCATATTGCGAATTCTTTAAGAGATACTCTATCATTTCGCGTTTTGATTTGCCTGCCCGCACGGCTTCGCCGGATTGAGCGTCAACAGCTCTTAACGCCTTGGAAACCATAGAGTCTGAAAGGCGTTCTGCCTGTTTTGTAAACGAGTATGTATTAGTCGGGGACATAACGTACTCGTTTTGACTTGCAGTTCCCAAAACAATCGCCACTGCAACTACTATTGCAACAATTGCCGCGGAAGGAACTATAATGTATGGCAATTTGCTTGGAGTAATTGCCTTGCAAACCGCTTCTACATTTTTATACCGCTTGTCCGGGCTAAACCGAGTGCATTTTTTAACGATTCTCTTTGCTTTTTTGTACTTAATTTCGGATATTTCATATCCTCCGGTAAGCAGATATGTCATAAGCTTTCCGAGCGCATAAATATCCGTGCGCACATCGGTCTGGCTGTATCCGAATTGCTCGGGGGCAGCCGTTGTTCTTGTGCCGATGCACACAGTATCGGTTGCTCCTTCTTCATTCCACTCCCTTGCGGCGTCAAAATCAATAAAAACGCATTCCTCATCACATACAACAATATTCTCGGGTTTAATATCACGAACTATTATCGGAGTTTTGAGAGAATGCAATTTTTGAAGGGTGTTACACACTTTCTTCGTGATATTGAAAACCTCTTGTTCGGAAAGTTCGCCTTTCTCAACAATATCAAACAGTGTATTTCCGTCAACATATTCTCTGACGATATAACTATATTCAGCTTTTTCTGTAAATTCTATGATTTTAGGGCAGTTTATCACCGTGCCCGCCATTTCAAGAACAGAGCATTCCTTCTTTAAAAGCGGGGCATATGAACCACAAGCGCATTTCAGAATGTATTTTTCCCCCGACGAATTCTCCTCAATCAAGTAAATTTGCTTCTGTAGTGTATGTCTTAGGCATGATAACATATTATATCGTTCGGCTAAATCTGAAGGAAGCGTAGGTTGGGCATAAACGTTATTAAACTCTTCTTCAAAATTCATTTATTATACCAATCCCTTCTCGCCCTTATTCAAAAGCATTTCATTAGTCTCCTCATACGTCATATTGCAATTTTTACAGCAAATTATAATAGCATCTCTTCTAACCTTAGGATAAAGCGTAGCGTTATTAGAGCGTTTAAGAAATTGCTGGGTCTGTTCAAGATCCAGTTTCATTACAAATGACAATATGATGGCTACATCACGCCCCATGTGTCGCGTACCAGACGCAATCTGATATAAATAAGACTGACTAATTGTTGTTGAAGATACCAGACGCGGAAGAGTCATTCCTTGCTTTTTTATTAATTCGTTAAAGTATCCAACGAACATTGACTTGTAGCTTTCAAGTTTTTCAGTATCCAATCTCTCAATAAAATCAGTTGGATCCGTTTCAATCATTTTAAACAGATTGTTTGTCGATTTGTCAGTTAACATATAACTCCTCCCTTCCATACCAAAGTCCATTCTTTCCCAAACCCAAACAATAACATTTTGCAGACAACTAATTATATCATATCTCTTGTTCATTGTCAAGATATATTATAAGGGACATTTGTAGCACTTAGCACTTCAATTCATATGTCAAATTTTCTGCGGCTCGTTAAATCTCTTGTTGA
>JBJESC010000126.1:0-3954 GCA_051882615.1 Oscillospiraceae bacterium | reverse complement strand
CGGAGGGCAGAGTGTGCGTTGTTCAGGGAGTGAAGAAGCTCTCGGGTGCAAAAGTTTGCGCGGCAGAGCTCCGCGGAGGAGCGGCTCTGACTGTCGCGGCTCTCGCGGCGGAGGGAACAAGCGAAATTACGGGACTGAACTACATCGACAGAGGATACGAGGCAATTGAAAAAGCACTTCGCTCGGTAGGAGCGGACATAAAGCGAGTTTAAAAAAACAAGGAAGAAAAAAGGACGGTGACGTGAAATGAACAGCCCAAACGGACAAAACAGACAAAGCAGACCGACAGCCCCTCAAGCTGCAAAAAGACCTGCGAATAATCCGAACGGATATTCAGCACCGAACGGTCAGGCGAGAAAGCCCGCGTCACCGAACAATACGCGCCGCCCGAACAGCGGCGGGCAGGTGCAGCGCGGCGCAGCGGGCGCACAGAAGCCGAACGGGAAGAAGCGCGGACTGTTCCAATTCTCGAATAAGAAAAAGCCCTCAAACACCAAAAGACCGCAGAACAACAGTCGTCCCGCAGTACCGTCCGCGGGAAAACCCGCTCCGCAGAGGAACGCACAGCCTCCGAGAGCGCAGGTTAATCCCAAAGCGAGCGCGGCAGCCGCAAGAGCGATGAACACAAAGCACTCCGCTCCCACAAGACGCAAATTCAGGGGCGGAAGCTACATTCTGTATTATCTTCTTGCTGCGGTTGTTGTGATAATCGTGCTGATTGTTCTGGCGAATACCGTGCTGTTCAACTGCAAGGAAATTGAAGTCCGCGGACTTGACAGATATATTCCGGAGCATATTATCGAAGTATCGGATATAAGAAAGGGCGACAACCTTCTGCATATCGACAAAACCAAAGCTGCCGAAAAAATAGTCTCCGAGCTTGCATACGTTGACGCGGCAGAGGTTGAAAAGTCGTATCCGACCAAGATTATCATTACCGTAACGGAAGCGGAAAAGTGGTTCTGTATCAGTGAGTACGGCGTAAATGCGGTTATTTCGAGGGGCGGAAAAATCCTGGAGAAAGGCGTAACCGATGATTTGCCTATCGTGACGGGTTATGAAGCCGAGTCTCTGGAAACGGGAGCGCGCCTCTCCTCAAAGGTGGACGGAAAACGAAAAATCCCCGAGGAGATACTCACCGCTGCGGATAAAGCGGGATTAACCAATATCGACAGCATTGATATTACCGACAGATACTCAATCAAAATGCTGGTGGACGGCAGGGTAACCTTTGAACTAGGAGCTGCTACCGAAATCGAAACCAAGATGCTTCTGGCGCGTAAGCTGCTTGACGACAAAATTTCACCCAGCGAGGATGTAACGGTTCTGCTTAACAACCCCGAGGTAATAGCAGTACGTCCGAATAAGCCCGATGAAACCTCCGAACCCGCCCAATCCGATGATATGTCGGATAATCCCGAAAATAGTACGGTAAACGCCTGATTTTTATATGAATTATCCAAAAACTTCTTTTGGATAATGTAAATTTATTATAAAAAAACAGTTGCAATTTCACTTCAAATCTGATATAATGTTTATATAGTATGATTATATTGCGTTATTGGGCGAAAGTTTAAACAGGAGGATTGGATAAAATGGCACCTTTTGAGCTGGACAGCTTTACCGATGATTTTGAAGCACCCGACGATTATCAGATGTCGGCTAAAATAATGGTTTTCGGTGTTGGCGGCGGCGGTGGAAACGCTGTTGCTCACATGGTTGGAAGCGGTGTTGAGGACGTGTACTACACCATTGCCAACACTGATGTTGCCGCTCTTCGTCAGAAAGACAGAAGCAAAATTAAGTGCATTCAGATAGGCAGAAAGACCACCAAGGGAAGAGGCGCGGGAAATAACCCCACAGTCGGAAAGGCTTCCGCTGAGGAGAACCGTGATGATATTGCGGCTCAGCTTCAGGACGTATCTATGCTGTTCGTAACGGCAGGTATGGGCGGAGGCACGGGTACGGGCGCTGCTCCTATCGTTGCTTCCGTTGCAAAGGAAATGGGTATACTTACCGTCGGCGTTGTCACAAAGCCGTTTGGCTTTGAGGGCCCGAATAAGATGGAACAGGCGCTTGCGGGTATTTCCGAGATGAAGAAATATGTTGACGCGCTTATCGTAATTCCCAACCAGCGTCTTATGATGCTAAAGGGGCAGAAGCTCTCTCTGAAGAACGCGTTCGGCGAGGTTGACAACGTTCTTTGCAGAGCGGTTCTCGGTGTTATCAAGCTCCTGCAGGGAAGCGGATATATGAACGTTGACTTCGCGGACGTATGTATGGCACTGCGCGATTCGGGAATTGCGCACATGGCTATCGGTAACGGTAAGGGCGAGAACAAGCTCGACGACGCTCTCGACGAGGTACTCAACAGCCCGCTGCTTGAGACTTCCATCGACGGTGCAAGAAGAGGTCTGCTGAACATCAGCGTTCCCGAGTCTTTCCCGCTGGAGGAATACGAGAGCCTTATGAACGACATTTCCGAGAAGTTCAACTCGGAGGCGAGATTCAAGTGCGGTATCGTATTCGACGATACGCTTGCTGACGATGAGCTTTCGCTTATTGTAGTTGCAACGGATTTCGTTGAGGAGGACTCTCCCGTAATGAAAGCGCCCGTTGCTCCTACCGTAGCTCCTGTGGAGAAAGCTCCCGCTCCTGCTGAGGAGGCGGCTGCACCCGCTCCCGAGCCTACTCCCACACCCACTCCGGCTTCGGACGGTTTTTCGGGATTTGGAAGCTTCTCGACTGACGCAAACGATATGGACGCACTGCTGAGAAAATTCAATCAAGGCAGAGACGTTTAATCTTCTGATGCTTTTTGGAAAATCCGAGGATAAACCCTTGGATTTTCTTCTTTATAACGGAAACAGAAAATCTTGCCCGAATTATCACTATTATTTCAAAAGGACTTGAAATTTTCTCGGAATTGGTATAAAATATATGTGTATAGGCATCAAAATATTCTGAAAATGTTTTCAAAAGAGTTTCAAGAGAGGACAGATTGATGGACAAGCTGTTAGCTTTTTTTAAAAACGTGTGGTTCAAGCGTGGAGTATCGCTTGTTTGTCTGGGATACACAGCCTTTATGGTATGGCTTGCTGTTCTGAACGCCGCATATTATATTGAGTTGAATAATCCAACTCCCTTGTTTGTGCTTTACCTGTTTATCAATATTTCGGCATTGGGCTTAATGATTTTGTCGAGAAACGAGCTGCTTACGCGAATAAACTCGTATATCCTGCCCCCGATTATTTTTATATCGGTAATATGTGCCTGGGAAAATTGGTATATGATTATTCCTCCTGTTGTGGTTATGGTGGTGCTTTTCTTTGTGAACAGCTCCAATGAGACGCTCAAAACCGTGCTCGGTACGATTTATCTGCTGATGTACGTTGTCGGGATAGTCGGATTTATCGGAGCGGAGCTGTTTCTGGGACATATTGCGCTGTATGACGTTGATTTGTCCAAGAGAGATACCTCTTACGAAAAGCTCTCCGAATCGGGCGAGTATCGTATTGTGCGCTACTTTGATACGGTAGGCGACCGAAAAACACAGTCGTATTATCTTGAAATAACCGCAAAGGATCAGAAAATACCGTTCGGTACCTGCAAGCTGGTGCTGAAATGCAAGCATATTCACACTTCAACCTATGAAGATACTCCTTTGGATTTGGTAAGCTGGGATACCCGCACGATAGACGGCGAAAAAACCGAAGTCCTGCTCGTTGAAAATTTTGTCCGCGATAATCCCTTCGAGGTTGAAAAACGCGAGAAAGAGGCTGAAAATAACAGCACACAGAGTACTTCAAGTTCAGCAAGCTATACCTCAAAAGGTCTGATTTCCGTAAAGGAAACGAGCAGCTCCACCGCAGAGTAACGAAAAGGAGAATGGTTAATGGAAAACACGCTGAAGCTCGTTGGAAAGAACTCCAATGAAATATTCACGCTGCGTTA
>JBJESC010000125.1:0-3966 GCA_051882615.1 Oscillospiraceae bacterium | reverse complement strand
CGCGCTTCCCGACTATGTTATTATGGGTATGGTGGATTTGGGTATCAAGAACGATGAAATCAGCGAGACTGACGTAATTGTTCAGATTTCCAATACCATTACATATACAATGATTGACCGTCTGCTTGGCGGTAAGGGTGAATTCTCCGATACAAACCGTGACTTCACCGAAATTGAAATCACGATTATGACGGACATTATGCACTCGTTCGCGAAGATGTTTAAAGAGCCGTGGATGACGCATATCGACCTTGAGCCGCGGCTGATTGGCATTGAAACGAACTCCAGAGTGGTGCAGACAATAGGCCACGAGGATACGGTTATTATCGTTGCGCTTGAAGTTGAGGTTAATCAGCAGACTTCAATCATATCGGTATGTATTCCCGCAATTAACCTCGACGAGATTATGGGTAAGTTTATCCCCAGATACACTCGTTCGGGAAGAAAGACCGACGCAGCACGCGAGCAGGAGCGCCGCGACACCATTATGTACGGTCTCAGTTCCACCGATTTGGAGGTCAAAGCTGTTCTGGGCACAATAAATCTCGATTTGTACGAGGTACTTACCTTGCAGGTAAACGATGTTATCCCGCTTGATAAGAAAATCTCCGAGAATATTGACGTCAAGATAGGCGACAAGCTGTGGTGCAACGGTAAGGTCGGCACTTACAATAATAAAAAAGCTATAATGATTGAAAATTTTATAGAGAATTGAGGTTGAGTTCTGATGGCGAATGACGAAAACGTTGAGTTCAGCTCATACGAAATTGACGCGGTCGGCGAAATACTAAATATCAGTATGGGGTCGGCTGCAACGGCAGTTTCTGAGCTGCTCAATGCAAAAGTTTGGATAACCACCCCTCAGGTTAACGTAGTTAAGGTTCAGGATCTGAACTACGATAATCTGGAACCTGCAATCTGTGTAAAAATCGTTTACGTCGAGGGCATCACAGGTCTGAATATGATGGTTCTCAAGCAGAATGACGTTCAGCTTATCCTGAACCAGCTGCTGGGTAATCCGCTGGTAGTCGATCCTGATTTCCAGTTCGACGAGCTGAATATCAGCGCTGTAAGCGAGATTATGAATCAGATGATGGGTGCCTCCGCAACGGCACTTTCCGACCTGCTTGGTACGAAGGTTGATATTTCGGTTCCCACACCCTACATAATTGAGAATACAAAGTTCGGCGATTTGTGCGAGATGGATCCGAATGAGACGATTGTTTCCGTAACGTTCAATCTCAGGGTTGACGGAGTGATGGAGTCCGAATTTATGTCGGTTTTGTCCCTTCCTCTTGCAAAGACGCTTTCGGGTAAAATGATTGATAAGTTCTCGATGGACGAATCCGAGCCCGAGCCCGAACCTGCTCCCGCGTCTGCGGCGGCTTCGGTTCCATCGGCAGCTCCTTCGGCTCCCGCGGCGGCAATGCCACAGCCCGGAGGAATGCCTCAAATGCAGATGCCGATGGGAGAAATGCCTCAGCAGCCGATGTATCAGATGCCTCCTCAGGGTGGAATGTACGGGTATCCCAATCAGTATGCGGCATACGGCGCTTATCCTCCGCCACCTCCGCCACCCGTCAATGTCCAGAATGCGCAGCTTCACCAGTTCGACGCTATGGATTTCGGAATTCCTGCCGACCAGAAGGACAACCTGAAGCTCCTGATGGGTGTGCCGCTTGAGATTTCGGTTGAAATCGGTACGGCACGACGCAAGGTAAAGGATATACTTGAGTTCACTCAGGGAACAATCATTGAGCTTGAACGTCAGGCGGGTGCGCCCGTTGATGTAGTAGTAAACGGCAACTTGATTGCTCGCGGCGATGTTGTTGTTATTGATGATAATTTCGCTGTCAGAATTACCGAAATTGTCAAGTCAAAGTTTATTGACAGCCTTGGCAAGGAATAAAACAAGATAATTTTTCATCAAGGAGAGAAATCTATGGATAAGAAGATTTTACTGGTAGACGATGCAGCGTTTATGAGAATGCTCATTAAGGATACTCTTACAAAGAACGGCTATACAAATATCCTTGAAGCTGCCGATGGCGCAATTGCCTGCGATGTATATGCCGCTGAAAAGCCTGACCTTGTTATTATGGACATAACCATGCCGAACAAGACAGGTATTGACGCTCTTAAAGACATCAAAGCAGGAGACCCTATGGCAAAGGTTGTTATGTGCTCTGCAATGGGTCAGGAAGCAATGGTTGTCGAAGCAATTAAGCTTGGCGCACTTGACTTTATCGTAAAGCCTTTTAAGGCAGACAGAATTCTTCAGACTGTAAAAAAGGTTCTCGGCTGATAATTTCTTGATACTAAACAGGCGGGGAAGTCTTCCCGCCTTTTAGTTGTTAATCAGCAATATTATTTTGAGTTTTTGGGGACAAGCCCGAAACAGGCAAATTCCGCTGATGATGGGGTATGCTTCGGAGCTGCGTTTTGTTAGGTGATAACTGTGGAATATTTTCAGATGATAATGGCGCTTATCGGCGTTCTGGCTCTGATTTTCCTCTTGTTCTGGATAATGAAGAAGTTCAACGCAAGAGTGGCGCTGTCTGATAGCAGGAATATGAAAATCCTGGAGCGGATAAATCTTGGCCCCGATAAAATGCTGCTTTTGGTAAGTGTCTGCGGGAAATGTATGGTTCTGGGAGTTACAACCAACCATACGGAAAAGATTTGCGACTTGGAGCAGACCGAGGAAGAGCTGGTTTCAAAAATGGGCGAGAACCCAACCTTTAAGGAGAGTTTCAAGACTATCCTGAATAATATGAAAAAGAAGTAACGGAGGTACTGAATTGCTTAAGCGTTTGTTTGAAACGGACAAGAAGCTTGTGATGAGGTTTGCCGTTTCTCTTTCTATAACAATAGTGCTTGCGATTGTGTTGTGTGTTGCGCTTTCAAGCGTTGGCTCCTACTCGCAGGCGTCAGCCGCAGCGGCGACAACTACTACCGAAACCAATACCGGTGACGCAGCGGGAGCTGCTGCCGGCACGGGGACAGAAAACGGTGGTGGCGGAGCACAAGCGGGAGATTACGTCGATAACCCGGGTATTACAACGGGTGACGATGTTGGTTCTTCCGTGCTTCAGGAGCTGATTGGCGTTGACGCTTCACAGCCGCTGGAGGTAATCGTTCTTCTGACGATAATTGCGCTTATCCCCTCGCTTCTTATGATGATGACGAGCTTTACGAGAATTGTCATCGTTATGGGATTTTTGAGAAACGCGCTTCAGTCGCAGAGTACGCCGCCGAATATGGTAATCACAGGCTTAGCGCTGATACTAACAGCGTTCATTATGGCGCCTGTATTCGTTGAGATTAACGAAGAGGCTTATCAGCCGTATGTAAACGAAGAAATAACGATGGAAGAGGCGCTGGAAAAGTCGGTTGTCCCGCTTAAACGCTTTATGCTGAAGCAGGTAACAAACAACGACCTGCAATTTTTCGTTGATTTATCGAAAACCGAAGTTCCCGAGGGCGGAATGACCGATGAATACAAACAGACACAGCTTCCGATTACGGTAATTATTCCGACTTTCGTTGTGAGCGAGCTTAAACGCGCGTTCCAGATGGGATTTCTGATATATCTGCCGTTTTTGGTAATTGATATGGTTGTGGGCAGTACGCTGATGTCTATGGGTATGATGATGCTGCCGCCCGCGATGATTTCAATGCCGTTCAAGATACTTGTTTTCGTGTTGGCGGACGGCTGGAATTTACTTATTGACGCTATTGTGGCAAGCTATAATTTGTAGCGGGGCTTGGTTTTTTAAGGAGTAGGTATGACACAGGATGAAGTAATGGAGATAATGCAGGCTGTGCTTATGCTTGCGTTTAAACTGGCTCTTCCGGTTCTTCTTGTTGCAATGATTGCCGGACTTGTTATTGCAATTTTACAGGCTGCAACTCAGGTTCACGAGCAGACGCTCAGCTTTGCTCCTAAGGCAGTCGGAATAGGAC
>JBJESC010000124.1:0-3970 GCA_051882615.1 Oscillospiraceae bacterium | reverse complement strand
ATAAGTCACCTAAATATTATACCATATTATCTTCCAATTATCAAGCACATTCTTTTCATTTATTTAAACAAACTTCCAAAACCTTTTCGGCATCTGTTTGTGCAATTTGACGGCACATCGCAGGAAACCAGAATTGTATCATCTCCGATGACCTCAATATCGCACCATTTGATGAACAAATCCTCCTCGCGCCCGAACAGACCGAAAAACTTCGCCCTGCCAAACACAATCAGTCTGCAAATCTTCGCGGTGCAGTTCTCGAATTCAATGTCATCGGGGTAACCGAGCCGCGCACCCGTTTTTACGTTGATAATTTCTTTGCACTTCAAATCGTTAAAGCTGAAAACCATAGTAAAAACCTCGCATTCTGTCCTTTAGGACATTTTATGCGAGGATTTTGTTATTAATTCGGGGAAAGCAGCTTCTGAAACGTTTTTCGCCCGAGTCTGTCCTCCAGAAGCGAATAACCGCACGCCTGATAGAACTTCCATGCGTCATTGTAGCTGGTGAGCGTAATTCTCGAATAGCCATAGCTTGCCGCAGAGCGCTCAAAGGCTTTCAGCAGCGTTGAAGTAATGCCCTTTCGGCGGAATTCCTCCCTGCAAGCTGCAAAGCCTATCACTACACCGTCCGCATTCTCCGCACGTCCGAGCACTGCTGCAATCGGCTTTCCGTCACGCTCCGCGTACAGCAGCAGGAACGGTCTGTCAAGTCTTGTACACCACGCCTTGTAGGAATATAGCCCCTCATGGTACGTTCCCAGAATTGAGTAGCACATATCCAGAACCGATTTCAGCGTTATTTCATCGGTAATCTGCCTTATCCGAAAATCCATAGTCAAATCCCCGTCTTATTCGGCGCTTTCGTTCTTGTTTGCAGCGCTTGCCGCTTTCTTTTCGGCGATTTTCTTCTTGCGCTCCTCGTGCTTTCTGAGCTTCTCCTCAAACGCGGCAATATCTTCTTCCGCTGCTGCGTAGATATTGCGGACTACGGTATAGTTGTTCTCGGAGAGCTTTGTGGCTTTGAGCCGAACGGAAAATTCCGCTCCGCAGGCATCACACTTTCCGATAGTCCTGCACGATTTTCCGTTCGTGAAAATCCACTCGCGGTAACGCAGCTTTTCCTGACTACCTTTCTCCTTAGCGCAAACAGGGCACTTCATATCCATAACGCGCCTGTCGTAGATAACCTGCTTCATATCCACATTGCTCACGGCGTCCTTGAAAAGCGGAGGCGTGGGCAGCTGAGAGGAGCACTGTGCATACTCCGCAATTCCGAGCGCCATATCCAGCTTTCTGCACACCTCAAACGTGAGGTATGCGTCGTTGAGCGCGTCGTGTACCTGCAGGTCAATCGGAATTTCCAGACTTTCCGCAGCGCTTGACAGAGCGCATTGAAGATGCTCGCTCTTCATCTGCTTGTTGTAGATAACCTGAAGATTGATGTAGTTGCTCCCGAAAGCGGGGTCCAATCCGTGGAGCTCCAGATTATCGGCAAGCACACCCACATCGTCAAAGCCCCACGTTATAAAGCGGAAATCCTCCCCGCACCACGCCGAGAAGCGCTTGAACGCCTGCGGGAACATCTCGCCCATAGTAAGCTGAACGTCCGTTATTCCCGTAATCTTCTGAACATGCGGGTTCATCTTCTTATAATACTTCGGGCGAACCGAGATTTTTATCTTATCCAGAAAGTTGAAATTTTCGTCCGTCTTGACTGCGCCAATCTGAATAATCTCGCTGTGCAGCACCACGGGGCTCTGCACAAGCTTTACTCCGCCGAACGGCTGATTCCACTCCATATCGAGTATGATATAGTTCAAAATCAACGCTCCTCTCAATTTAGATTAAAGTGCCAGAGTACCTCCGACATTCTCGTGACGCCACTGAACGTATTCATCATAAGTGCCCTGACGGTCGAAGCAGCCGTTATCCGTAATTTCGATAATTCTGTCCGCTACCGTTTCAAGGATTTCGTGGTCGTGAGTTGCAAAGAACACGTTACCCTTGAAGTCTGCAAGACCGTTGTTTACCGCAGTAATGCTCTCCAGATCGAGGTGGTTGGTCGGTCTGTCGAGAATGAGTGCATTGCTCTGGAACAGCATCATACGCGAGAACATACATCTCACCTTCTCGCCTCCCGAAAGCACCTTTACGGGCTTGAACACATCGTCGCCCGAGAACAGCATTCTTCCGAGGAAGCCGCGAAGATAGCTCTCGGTTTCGTCCTTGGAATACTGTCTTATCCAATCTATTATCGACAAATCGCAGTCGTTGAAGAACGCACTGTTATCGTTTGGGAAATAGGACACGGTGATTGTGCCGCCCCACTTGTAGCTTCCCTCGTCGGGTTCAAGCTCGCCTGTAAGGATTTTGAAAAGCGTGGTGATTGCGATTTCATTCGTTCCCACAAACGCAATCTTGTCGCCCTTGGAAGCCGTGAACGAAACGTTATTCAGCACCTTAACCCCGTCCACCGCCTTGGACAGCCCCGTTACCTGAAGAATATCCTTGCCCGCCTCGCGCTCCATATCGAAACCGATATACGGGTACTTTCTTGAGGAAGCGGGCATTTCCTCAACCGTCAGCTTGTCGAGCAGCTTACGGCGCGAGGTCGCCTGCTTGGACTTGGACTTGTTAGCCGAGAAACGCGCGATAAAGTTCTGGAGTTCCTTGATTTTCTCCTCCGCCTTCTTATTCTGCTGCTTAATCATACGCTGAATAAGCTGGGAGCTTTCGTACCAGAACTCGTAGTTTCCGACATACATCTTTATCTTGCCGTAGTCAATGTCTACAATGTGGGTACATACGTTATTGAGGAAGTGACGGTCGTGCGATACCACGATTACCGTACCGAAATAGTCCGCAAGGAAGTCCTCCAGCCACGAAACCGCTTCAACATCGAGGTGGTTTGTCGGCTCATCCATAAGGATAATGTCGGGATTTCCGAACAAGCACTGTGCAAGCAGGATTTTAACCTTTTCGTTACCCGTAAGCGCGGACATCTGCTGATACATAATCTCCTCGGGAAGTCCGAGTCCCTGTACGAGCTTGGAAGCGTCCGATTCCGCTTCCCAGCCGTTCATCTCGGCGAACTCCGCTTCGAGAACGGAAGCGCGCTCGCCGTCCTCGTCGGAGAAGTCCTCCTTGGCATACAGCGCGTCCTTCTCCTTCATAATGTCGTAAAGGCGCTGATTGCCCATAATAACCGTATCCATTACGGTGAACTCGTCATACGCATAGTGGTCCTGCTTGAGAACGCTCATTCTCATTTCCGCGGGACGGGTAACCGAGCCCTTGGTAGGCTCAAGCTCGCCGCACAGCACCTTCAGGAACGTGGATTTTCCCGCTCCGTTCGCACCGATTACTCCATAGCAGTTTCCCGCTGTAAACTTCAAATCCACGTCCTTGAACAGAACCTGTCCTCCGAACGCTACGCTAACTTCCGATACTGTAATCAATTTTATTCTCCTTAGTTTTATTCTTTATGTTCCGAACACAAGCTGATGAAACAGCGCCGCCCACTCTCTTACCCAATAGTTAGGAAGATTTAGAACCAGAGTTGGCGCGGAATGCGCTCCCGTATTCAGCCCCTCGCGCTTGGCGAAAACATACGCGCGGTACTGGTGAAACTCGCTTGTGGCTATTACTATATTCTCGGTTATACCGAGTTCTTTCAATATTTCCGCCGAAAAGCTGATATTCTCGTAAGTGCTGGTGGATTTTTCTTCCATAATAATCCGCTCGTCGGAGATGCCGTGCTCTGTGAGATACCGCCGAATTGCCTCCGCTTCGGAAATGTCCTCGCCGCTTCCCTGACCTCCGCTTGCAATGCAGATTGCTTCGGGATTATCCTCCAGCACGTCAAGCGCCGCTTTTGCGCGCCACGCAAGCATTGAGCTAGGCGTTTCGCCCCTCACCTGACAGCCGAGAACGACAACCGCGTTTGTTTTTTCAAGCGGGACTTCAAT
>JBJESC010000123.1:10776-17299 GCA_051882615.1 Oscillospiraceae bacterium | reverse complement strand
AGCACCATAAAGGCGAGCGGAACAACCAGGGACAAGATGGAAGCCCACATACTCGGCTGCTCTGCCGCGTCGGCTGCTGCCGTTTCTGCCATCAGTGTAAGAAAGTTAATTGTGTTCATATTTTTTCTCCTTTGGTTTTGGTATATATGTCATTTTCGGAATTGCCGAAAAATCCAATCGTTGGTATCAGCCGCCGAGGATTACGGGAAGCCCCGCTTCCTCAAACGCTTTCTGCGCGCCCGCAAGTGCCGCTCCCTTGATTCCGCCGTTAATCATCACGGAAAGCTCCGCGCCGTTTGCCGCAGCTTTAATCTGCTCGGCGAACGCCTTGGCGTCCTCGCTTATCAGCGACACGTCCGCGCTCGGAGTGTATACGGCGACAATCGAAACGGTTTTCAGCTTTTCGGGATTATTGCCGATTTCCGAGTCGAGAGAGCCCTTTTCGGGATTGACGAGGTTCGCCCCCGACATCTCAATCCGCAGCTTCGCGCCGTTGCTTTCGGCAGCTGTTTTCGCCTTGTCAACCACGTTCCAGAGCGCTTCGCAGCGTTTGTCCTTGTTCCTGAGGTCAAGGCGAACGAGGAACGTGTCCTTATCCATTCCGTGGAAAGCGGGGAACATTACGTTTGTGCAGATTATCTCCTTGAAGCCCGCCGCGGACAATTCTCCGACAAGCTCCGATATATAATCAACAGTAGAGTCCTCAAACGGGCTGAGCCAGAGCTTTCCTCCGTTCGCGGCTGAGTTGTCCAGCCACAGCGTTCCGTCCTCGTGGGTGTAGCTTCCGAATACGGTAGGCGTTGAAACGTCCTTAAGCGTGCTTATTCTCGCAACGGGAGTAAGCCCCGCTTTTTCTATCGCCTCGCAGATTTGCTTTGCGGAGAGCGCGCCCGCATTGATGTTGGGATAGCCCTTTATGCGAGCGATTTCGCTCTTGTAGCGGAGAGCGCCGCTTTCGTCTTTTAGCGTGACCACCGCTTCGGCATAGCCCGCTTCGCCTGCAGCGGCAAGCGCGGAGTTCAGTGCCTCAATGGTTTCGGTGGCTTCCGTCGGGAGAAGATAGCTTCCCGATTTCTTCGGAGGCTCGGGTTCGGGGACAGAGCTTGTCGGCTCCGAGGAGCTGCTCTCGTCCGTACTTGTGAAGTCGGAGCTGCTCGTATCGGGCGGATTGTCGCGGTTGGCGAAATAGTTGTAAATCGGTTTTCCTATTCCGTAGCCCACCACGCAGAGTATGCAGGCGGCGAAAATTGTTACTATAAGGGATATGGTCTGCTTTGTTTTGTTTTTGCGTTTGCTGTAAAGGTTGATTTTGCTCTTTTTGATTTTGATTTTGTTGCGTTTCTTGCTCATTCTTGTGTTTCAACTCCTATCCCGTTAAATTTTGCTGAAATTGTGTTTCAAAGTGTTTTTGAACGATTACGTCAGAAATCGGCTGTATATCCCAACAGCACGTTGAATGCCAGAGATACAATACCTATATAGATTAACATTATGGGGTAACCCTTGAATACGCGCGGAATTTTATCCGAATCAAGTCTGTCGTGAGCTATGTTAAGCATAAAGCAGGCGAGGAAAAAGCCTATTCCCGTGCCGAAGCCGTATCCGATATATCCTGCAAGGTCGCTTCCGTATGCGGAGTTTAAGAACAGCGCTCCGATAACCGCGCAGTTGAAGATTGCAAGGTGCGCATACTTCTTAACGCGCTTGAAGGTATCGTGGAAAAATTTCCACAGCAAGAACAGCCCCACGATATACAGCAATCCTATTATGCCCAGATATATCAGCGGCATAAACAGATAACCGTAACGAAGCGGAAGCACCGCCTTGTCGAGAAAATAAGATATAACGCTCGCCGCCGTAGTCATCGCCGTAATGCCGAACGTAAACCCGACAACGTGGGAGTCCTTACGCGACGCATAGATAGCGACGTTCGCACCGAAGGCGCGGTCAAAAATCGCGTTCTGCGAGAACACGGACACCATTGCCAGACTGACTATTCTTGCGAAAACCTCGCCCATTGTATGTTCACCTACTTGTAAATGTTATAATGCGGAAATCAGCCGCGCTCATAGAGCTCGTCCGTGTCGGAGCTTGTTCTGCGTCTGCCGACAACCGCTCGGCAGAGAGCCACCAATATTCCAACGAGAATAAACCCGAAAAACGGCGATTTTGCCGCGGGAACAATCGGGTCTACCATACGCTGCCCGAACAGAGTGCCATAAGCGAGGATTTCCCTCAGAAATCCCACGACAAACGCCACCATAGCGTAGCCCAGAACGTAAATCAGCGAGTCTGCCGCCATTTCTCCGAACGGCTTCAAGTAAAAGCGCATTTCGGTTTTAGCAAGCAAAAGCGAGTTTACCACCAGAAGTCCGATATAGAGCTCAACGCTCTGCGTTGTCTGCGGGAACAGCCTTTGAAGCAGCAGCATTGTCGGGATATACATAATTCCCGCAACCACCGCGTAGAGGAAAATTCGTATGGAATAAGCGAGCCGTCTCGGGATTGCCCGACAAATCAGAATGCTCGTGTAGGATATGGTAAAGAAGCTGATGACCAGCACCAGCGCACGTTCCGCCGATGTAGCGGCAACGATAATCGGCGCGGTGACCAGTCCGCTCATAAGCACGATATTCTGCTTGAAGAGACCGTCCAGGCTTACCGATTTTCGTGATTTCTTGTTACTTTTCATTTGTGTTGTCCTCGGAATTTGCCTTGCGGCGCTTTCTCTTTATTTCGCCCGTAATCGGCGGCATATTGTACAGGTATTTGTCGGGGATGACAATTTCCTGCGTATCGGTAAGCTTCGGTCCGCTTGTGGGCGCTGTGCCGTTTTGGCGCTCGGTTTTCTTCTTCCGAACCTGAATTTGGTTTTTCTCGAACGAGTTGAGATAGGTTTTCTTCCAGTAGGAGAGGTTTTCAACCGCTCTGTCGAACGCGCTTGTTACGGCGCAGGTAATCAGCAGCGCAAACAGGAAGCTTCCCTCCGTCTTGCCGAATATTCTGAACATAGACGTAGTATATCCCAGAACCACTCCGTAGAGTATGCGCGCCGTGGGGCGTTCGGGAACGCGGTAGGGCTCTCCTGCGAGGAATATCAATCCGAACAGGAAGTAGCCCGAACTCAGCTCGTACACAACGGACTCCCAGCCGCTCACGTCCGCTCTCGGGAAGAAGAACGCCAGCGCTCCCGTTGTTACAATGCACGACAGCACCGTGCAGGCGCTGTTTGAGCGGCGGATAAGCATACACAATCCGCAAACCGCTATTACGAGAATATACGACGAGCCGATAGCCGCGGGAAATAACCCCATAAGAATGTCGGGAATGCCCGCAGTAGGCGTTATTCCGAGCTTGAGGGAGTATTCAACCGAACGTGCGGGAAGCTCGTCCATAGCTGCGAAAATCGGTGGATGAACTCCGTATTTCGGGAAATACAGCATTTGCGCGGGATAGCATATCATCAGAAACGCCGTTGAAATAGCGGGCGGACAGAACACGATATTCTCCGAGTCGCCGAACAGATGCTTTCCTACGACAATGCAAATGACAGCCGACAGCGCCACTACCCAATAGGAGATGGAAGCGGGCATCATCATAGCCGCCGCCAGTCCCCAGAACGGAACCTCGGGTGCCTTGATGTCGTATGGTATTTTTCTAAGCTTACAGCACAGAGCGTCAGCCGCCATCGACAGTATCACGCTGAGAACGCAGACCACCGCCGCTCTCGGTCCCTGAAGCCAGGCGGACAATACGGCAATCGCCGCCATAAAGACAAATCGCTCTGTATATACTTTGCGCGGTTCACGCGCAGAAATTCCAATCATCAGAAAGTCCTTCCCCGGGGACAGATTTATTTCTGTCCCCTCTAAAAAAGTCATACACTTATATTTTATAATAAAAACCCGATTTAGTCAAGAAGTAAGTGCGAATTTTCAGATATTTTTTAAATTTGCGGTGAAATCTTCCAAACGAGTAAAAAAGAAAGAGCCGATATTTGTATAATTTTCTTCGGGGCGGGGCTTGAAAAATCGACAGAATTGTTGTATAATAAGCTTAATATTATAAAATACGAAAGAGAGGACGATTGAAGATGCTCAACTGTAACTTTAACGAGAAATTTGTAAAGGAAGGGCTGACATTCGACGATGTACTGCTCATTCCCGCGAAGAGCGATGTAACTCCCAATATGATATGCACCAAGACTCAGCTTACAAAGACAATTACCCTTAATACGCCGATTATGACTGCGGCTATGGATACCGTTACCGAATCGAGAATGGCAATTGCGATTGCCCGTGAAGGCGGCATCGGCATTATCCACAAGAATATGACTATCGAACAGCAGGTAGACGAGGTTGACAAGGTGAAGCGCTCCGAGAACGGTGTTATTGTCAATCCGTTCTTCCTTTCGCCCGAGGACACCGTTCAGAATGCCGACGGACTTATGGGCAAGTATAAAATCAGCGGCGTGCCGATTGTTGAGAACGGCAAGCTGGTTGGTATCTTCACCAACCGCGACCTCCGCTTCATCTCCGACCCGAACCAGAAAATCGGCGAGGTTATGACCAAGGAGAACCTTATCACCGCGCCCGTAGGCACTACTCTCGACCAGGCGCAGGAAATCCTCAGAAGACACAAGATTGAAAAGCTCCCCCTCGTAGACGCAAACGGCTACCTCAAGGGACTTATCACCATTAAGGATATTGAAAAGTCCGTTCAGTACCCCAACACCGCGCGTGACAAGAGCGGACGTCTGCTGTGCGGCGCGGCTATCGGAATTACTCCCGACGTGCTCGACAGAGCGGGTGCGCTTATCAAGGCGCAGGTTGACGTGCTCGTCCTCGACTCAGCGCACGGTCACTCCAAGAACATTATGACTACTCTCGACAAGGTTAAGAACGCATACCCCGATACTCCCGTTATCGCGGGTAACGTTGCAACCGCTGCGGCTGCCGAGGATTTGATTAAGGCGGGTGCTGACGCGGTTAAGGTCGGAATAGGTCCCGGCTCTATCTGTACCACCCGTGTGGTTGCGGGTATCGGTGTTCCGCAGATTACCGCGGTTTACGACTGCGCTTGCGCGGCTGCGAAGTATGGTATTCCCGTTATCGCTGACGGCGGTATCAAGTATTCGGGTGATATTGTAAAGGCGCTTGCTGCGGGTGCTAACACAGTTATGCTCGGCTCTCTGCTCGCAGGCTGCGAGGAAGCGCCCGGCGATGTTGAAATCTATCAGGGACGTTCGTTCAAGGTTTACCGCGGAATGGGTTCGCTTGCCGCAATGAAGAAGGGCTCTGCGGACAGATACTTCCAGGAGAAGGACAAAAAGCTCGTTCCCGAGGGCGTTGAGGGACGTGTTCCGTACAAGGGGTCTGTTGCGGACACTATCTTCCAGCTTATCGGCGGTATTCGCAGCGGTATGGGCTACTGCGGCTGCCCGACAATCCCCGAGCTTCAGGAGCGCGCGGAGTTCGTAAGAATTACGGGCGCAGGTCTGAAGGAATCTCACCCGCACGACATCTATATCACCAAGGAAGCGCCCAACTACTCGGCTTCTATCTAAGGAAAGATTTGAAAGAAATAATCCACGGGCTTTACAGTCCGTGGATTCAGCTTGTCGAAAAAGTCTTTTTTCTGCGAAAGTCACCCCCACCCCCAACCCCCTCCCCAGAAGGGGGAGGGGGCTATTCTTCTTATTCCGTGGGGGGCTAACGCACCCCTACACCCCCAAAGGTTATTCGGCAGACCTAATCCACGGGCTTTACAGTCCGTGGATTTTGTCTTTCTCCATCAATCTGCAAGCCAAAGTAAACTCGGAATTTGACAAAGCAATACTGCACGGTAAATTCACGAAATAATTCCGCGATTTCGGTGAGGTTTTATTTTATCAAACGTCTAATCAGTGAAAGCAAAAATCGATTTTTCTTTTAGAATAAAACAAGAAGGTGAGCCAATGGACAGCGGAGAAAGCGCATACAAACGTTATCTTGACGGCGATGAATCGGCGGTTGGGGAAATTATACGCGACTATAAGGACGGACTTATTCTTTTCATAAACGGGTTTGTACGAAATCCGAATGTCGCCGAGGAGCTTTGCGAGGACGTTTTCGTAAAGTTGTTTACCAAGAAGCCGCACTTTCACGGGAATTCATCGTTTCGGACATTCCTGTACTCGGTCGGAAGAAATGTCGCTCTGGATTATCTCAGACGAGAGAAACGGCGGCAGAATATCGGGCTTGACGACTGTGGGGAAATATCCGACGATGAAGAAAATCTCGAAAAATGCTATCTTCGCGAGGAGAGAAAAATCGCCGTCCACAGGGCGATGGCAAAGCTCAAGGAGGAGCAGCGGCAAGCGCTTTGGCTGATTTATTTCGAGGATTTCACCGCTAAAGAAGTTGCCTTGGTAATGAAGAAAACCGTCCACGCGGCAGAAACATTGGCTTATCGGGCGCGTCAGGCTCTTAAAGCCGAATTGGAGAAAGAGGGTTTTACTTATGAAGAATTATGAAGAAATGAC